>JBHADT010000137.1:0-33641 GCA_041855205.1 Bacteroides sp. | reverse complement strand
GGGGAGATTCTCAAAGAAAGTGTCAGGATACTCTCTTCCACCGCCTACGACCGTGGGTTGGAGAGCGAGGCCGACGAACAGGCTGTGGAGTATCTGCTTGCGGCGCGGATAGATCCTGCCGCTTTCGGCGACTTTCTGCTTCGTCTCTCGCAAGACTCCTCCCTGTCTTCGGCGGCAGAGTGGATAAGCACCCATCCCGACTCGGAGAAGCGTGCACTCGATGTGCGTCGGCATGCCATATCATCCGGCAAAGGGATTACTTTCCGTTCCGTACTTTCCGCTTCCGTGTGGGATACTCTGCAACGGGTGGCGCGCTGAATGCGCGAAAAGAAACATATCGCGAGAAACAGAACGTAAGGATAAAGCACTGAAATAAAAAGAAATAAGATGATATTTTCCCTATCTTTGCATAGGAATGAACAGGATTAATAATAAAACAGCATCGTTATGGGAGTTACACAGAAATCGACAGTTAAGTTTGGAGTAGCGGGAGTTGTCTTCATAGGACTCATGCTATTGTTTGTAGTGATGTTTGCCGTGGAACGCATAGATTCCGGGCAGACGGGAATCATAGTCAACCTTGCAGGAAGCGAACGCGGCGTGGACGACGCCAAAGTAGAGACGGGATGGGTGGTGTACAATCGTTTTGTCAAACAATTATTCGAATATCCCGCTTTCGCGCAGATTGTAGACTATGAACCGTTCGACATTCAGGATAAGAAAGGAACCATCTTTAAGACAGATCCCACCATCGAATACTACATCGAGAGGGAGAATGCCAAAATCGTCTTCCTGCGCTATCGCAAAACTACCGAGGAGTTGGAACGTTCCGTCATCCTCACCGAAGTGAAGAATGCTTATAAAGACATTGCGGGGCTGTATGAAACGGACTCGCTCATCAACAACCGTCCCGCCTTTGAAAAAGAGGTGGAGGAGTTGTTGAAAGAACGTCTGAGCAAACGCGGATTTACGTTCACCAACATCCAGTCGTCTGTGAAGCCGAACGATGTACTGCAAGCTGCCATCGACGAGAAGAATACCGCCGTGCAGAATGCGTTGAAGGTGGAAAACGAAAAGAAAGCAGCCATAGCCGAAGCGGAGAAAGTAGTGGCGGCGGCCAAAGGTAAAGCGGATGCCAACCGCATTCTGCAACAATCCATCACACCGGAGCTTATTCAGCTGAAAGCTGTGGAGAAATGGGATGGAAAACTGCCTCTCTCAACCAGTGGCAACACCTTGCCTTTCCTGAAGCTTCAATAAAGCGAAACGTAATGACGGCATGCGGGCTGTGTCAAGAGATATGACACAGCCCGCATGCTTTGGCGCCCCTCTGCTTATTCAAAAAGCGAGAGGAATAGTCGTATTATGCAAAATGGGAATATGCAGGAGCCGGGCAGGGGGGAGCAGAGGTAAGGGCAAAAAAAAAAGGAGTACCGCTGTACTCCAACCTTTGTTAACCTTAAATCTAATACTATGAAAAACACATTGCAAAGATACGGACATTTCGCAATTCGACAAATAAAACAAATAAAAAAGCATGCTTTATAACATGTTTTAATAAAACTATTGGCTTTGTTAAGGCTTACTAAGTAATTTAACCCCTCCGATTCATTGTATCTGAAAAAAACTATCTTTGTGACACGTTGTAAGCATTCGCTTACAGAACTCACCTGATATATACGCACATGAACGAAGATATTGTTCTCACCCCCATGATGAAACAGTTTCTGGAGCTTAAAGCCAAGCATCCGGACGCAGTGATGCTGTTTCGTTGCGGCGACTTCTACGAAACTTACTCCACCGATGCCGTGATTGCATCTGAAATACTGGGCATCACTCTCACCAAGCGCGCCAATGGCAAGGATAAAACCATCGAAATGGCAGGCTTTCCCCATCATGCGCTCGACACCTATCTGCCCAAACTCATACGGGCAGGCAAACGGGTGGCCATATGCGACCAACTCGAAGATCCCAAGCTGACGAAGAAATTGGTGAAGCGAGGCATCACGGAGTTGGTGACACCCGGCGTATCCATCAACGATAATGTGCTCGACTACCGGGAGAACAACTTCCTCGCCGCCGTACACTTCGGTAAAGGGATTTGCGGGGTGGCTTTTCTGGACATCTCTACGGGAGAGTTTCTGGTGGCGGAAGGCACGTTCGACTATGTGGATAAGCTATTGAATAACTTTTCTCCGAAAGAAGTACTCTTTGAGCGCGGAAAGCGTGGCATGTTCGAGGGGAACTTCGGCAGCAAGTTCTTTACTTTCGAACTCGAAGATTGGGTGTTTACCGAAAACACGGCACGCGAGAAACTGCTGAAACACTTCGAGACCAAAAACCTGAAAGGATTCGGTGTGGAACATCTGCGCAGCGGTGTGGTGGCTTCGGGTGCCATCTTGCAATACCTCATCATGACGCAGCACACGCAGATAGGACATATCACCTCACTGGCGCGTATCGAAGAAGACAAGTATGTGCGGCTCGATAAGTTTACTGTGCGCAGCCTTGAGCTGATGAACAGCATGAACGACGGCGGAAGCAGTCTGTTGCGTGTGATAGACCGCACGGTAAGTCCTATGGGAGCGCGTATGCTGAAACGATGGCTCTTGTTTCCGCTGAAGGAACCGCAGCCCATCAACGAACGTCTGGATTCGGTGGATTACTTTTTCCGCAGCCCCGAGTTCAAGTCGCTCATCGAGGAACAACTCCGGTTGATAGGCGACTTGGAGCGCATCATATCCAAGGTGGCGGTGGGTAGGGTGTCTCCGCGCGAGGTGGTGCAGCTGAAGGTGGCTCTTCAAGCCATCGAACCTATCAAGGAGGCTTGTCTGGCTGCGGATAATACCGCCTTGAATCGCATAGGCGAACAGTTGAATATCTGCCGTTCCATCCGCGACCGCATAGAGCGTGAGGTGAACAACGATCCTCCGCTGCTCATCAATAAGGGCGGAGTGATGAAAAAAGGCGTTAACGAAGAGTTGGACGAGCTACGGGGCATAGCCTATTCGGGCAAGGATTATCTGTTGCGGGTGCAGCAGCGCGAGAGCGAACTCACGGACATACCAAATCTGAAGATTGGTTACAACAATGTTTTCGGCTACTACATCGAAGTGCGTAATATACATAAGGATAAGGTTCCTCAAGAGTGGATACGCAAGCAGACACTGGTGAATGCCGAGCGATACATCACGCAGGAACTGAAAGAGTACGAAGAAAAGATTCTCGGTGCGGAAGATAAGATTCTCGCGCTCGAAGCCCGCCTTTACACGGAGTTGGTGCAGGCATTGGCGGAATTCATTCCCGCCATTCAGGTAAATGCCAATCAGGTGGCGAGGCTCGACTGTCTGTTATCGTTCGCCAACACGGCGCGGGAGAACAATTACATCCGTCCCGTAATCGAAGACAGCGACGTGCTCGACATACGCAAGGGGCGGCATCCGGTGATAGAAAAGGAACTGCCGGTGGGCGAACCCTACATTGCCAACGATGTGCTGCTCGACAGTACGTCGCAGCAAATCATCATCATCACGGGGCCTAACATGGCGGGTAAGTCTGCTTTGCTCAGGCAGACGGCACTCATCACCCTGCTTGCCCAGATTGGAAGTTTCGTGCCTGCCGAGAGCGCGCGCATAGGTTTGGTAGATAAGATATTCACCCGTGTGGGGGCGAGCGACAACATTTCGGTGGGCGAATCTACCTTTATGGTAGAGATGAACGAGGCCTCGGACATTCTGAACAATCTTTCGCCGCGCAGCCTTGTGCTCTTCGATGAGTTGGGCAGAGGAACATCTACCTACGACGGTATCTCCATTGCATGGGCTATTGTGGAGTACATACACGAGCATCCCAAGGCAAAGGCGCGTACGCTTTTTGCCACGCACTACCACGAGCTGAACGAGATGGAACGTAGCTTCAAGCGCATCAAAAACTACAACGTCTCGGTGAAGGAGGTGGACAATAAGGTGATTTTCCTGCGTAAACTCGAACGTGGGGGAAGCGAACATTCCTTCGGTATACATGTGGCGAAGATGGCAGGTATGCCCAAGAGCATAGTGAAGCGGGCGAACACCATCCTCAAGCAGCTGGAGTCGGACAACAGACAGAACGGCATGCTGCGGAAGCCGATGAGTGAGGTGGGGGAGACGCGCGGCGGGATGCAATTGAGCTTCTTCCAACTGGACGATCCGGTGCTCTGCCAGATACGAGATGAGATACTCAATCTTGATGTCAACAACCTCACACCGCTTGAGGCGCTCAATAAGCTGAATGACATCAAACGAATAGTAAAAGGGAAGTGAAAGCTTCCCTTTTTTTGTGTTACGGCTTCTTCCGCCGGCCGATGCGTACGTCCGGAATCTGTTTGCTCGGTATGGACAGGAAAACCGTTTGAAGAAGGTCTATATCCCCTTCGTAGAACACTCCTTGTATGGTATCCGGACCATGCCTGTGTGGTTCGAATACCGTTCCCGTGTCGTTTCCCAACCGGACAGGTGCGGTTCAGACGCCATCCTCTGCCTGCGACGCGAGGTTTCCCGTTATTGTCTGTTTCGCCCTGTATTGCGTATATAAGCGGGCAGCGGCATGAGTCACCGTGAGGCAGACTTTCATGCCGCTGCTTATATTGCCTTGTCTTTCCCGTTTATAGGGCGGATATGAGGAGCATATGGCTATTTCCGGGCATTGGGTAAGGTCTTCCCCTTCCTGCCGTAAAAGAACATGAAATAGAGCCCTATAATCACGAACGGAACGCTGAGCCACTGTCCCATGTTGAACGACATCTGTTCCTCGAAATCCACCTGATTCTCTTTTAGAAACTCGATGAAGAAGCGGAAAGTGAATATCTCCGTGAGGCAGAGCCCGAAGAAGAACCCGCGGTGGAAACCCGTACCCCGGCGGGACCTCCGGTAGAGGTAAATCATGCCGATGAAGAAGATGAAATAAGCAATTGCCTCGTAGAGTTGCGCCGGATGGCGGGGGAGCAGGTCTACCCGCTCGAAGACAAACGCCCAAGGCACGTCGGTGGGCTTGCCTATGATTTCGGAGTTCATCAGGTTGGCGATGCGTATGCATGCCGCTGTAACGGGAGTGGCAACGGCTATCATATCCACCACGTCGATGTAGTGCAGTTTGTTCTTTAGGGAGTAGAGTCCGAGAGCAATCATCAATCCCAGTGTGCCGCCGTGGCTGGCAAGCCCGAGGTATCCGGTAAACTTCAGGCTGCCGTCTGCGAGTCTCCTGAAGGGGAATATCATTTCCCAGAAATGTTTCAGGTAGTACTCCGGTTCGTAAAACAGGCAATGTCCCAGCCGGGCGCCTATGAGTATGCCGAAGAAGCAGTAGAACAGCAACGGCTCGAACTTCTCTTCTCCTATCTTTTTGTCTCGGTACTGATACCTCACCACAAAGTAGGCGAGTGCGATGCCTATGAGCCAGAAAAGACTGTAGTAGCGAACGGTGACCGCTCCGAAAAGGGTGAAGATGTCCGGATCGGGATTCCAGTGAATGGTGAATGTGGGTAACATGGCAGATAGATTTATGGGGTTATACGTTGAAGCGGAAGTGCATGATGTCTCCGTCCTGCACCACATAATCCTTACCCTCGACGCCCAGCTTGCCGGCTTCCTTCACGGCGGCCTCGCTTCCGTACTGCAGGTAATCGTCGTACTTGATGACTTCCGCCCGGATGAATCCTTTCTCGAAATCGGTGTGGATGACACCCGCACACTGCGGAGCCTTCCACCCGCGTTCGTAGGTCCATGCGCGCACCTCCTGTACGCCTGCGGTGAAGTAGGTTTGCAGATTCAGCAGGTTATATGCCGAGCGGATGAGGCGGCTTACACCCGACTCTTCCAGTCCTACTTCGGAGAGGAACATTTGACGATCCTCGTAGGTTTCCAGTTCGGCGATGTCCGCTTCCGTTCTGGCAGCCACAATGAGTATTTCGGCGTGCTCGTCTTTCACCGCCTCGCGCACCATGTCCACGTAGCGGTTGCCGCTCACTGCACTCGCCTCGTCGACGTTGCAGACATACATCACGGGTTTGGATGTGAGCAAAAACAGTTCTTTGGCTATCTTTTGTTCATCTTTGGATTCGAAACTCACGGTGCGTGCCGATTTTCCCTGTTCCAGCGCCTCTTTGTAGCGCACGAGCACGTCGTAGGTGAGTTTGGCATTCTTGTCACCTCCTGTCTGTGCCTGTTTCTGCACTTTCTGGATGCGGCTTTCAATGGTTTCGAGGTCTTTGAGTTGGAGTTCGTAGTCAATGATTTCCTTGTCGCGCACGGGATTCACGCTTCCGTCCACATGCGTCACGTTTTCATCGTCGAAGCAGCGCAGCACATGTATGATGGCGTCTGTCTCCCGGATGTTGGCGAGGAACTTATTTCCCAGACCTTCTCCCTTGCTGGCACCCTTTACCAGTCCGGCAATATCCACAATTTCCACCGTGGTGGGTACTATGCGTTGCGGATGTACCAGTTCGGCAAGTTTGTTCAGACGTTCGTCGGGGACGGTGATTACGCCCACATTGGGTTCTATCGTACAGAAGGGAAAGTTCGCCGCTTGCGCTTTGGCGTTGGACAGACAGTTGAAAAGTGTCGATTTGCCCACGTTGGGCAGACCGACAATGCCGCATTGTAATGCCATAAATCTGATGTATTCTATATGTTTATTGTTGGTAAAGGCAAACCGGATGGGATTTACCGTTTGATTCTCATACGCATATTCTCTCCTTATTTTGCTCGAAAACCGTATATAATTCCGGCAAAAGTACTCATTTATAGCATACATGCAAAGCAATAGCCCTGATAAGTAGTCCCTACGCTTCGGCAGGGAGCAGGGTGGGAGAGAGCAGATTGCGGCGGCAGGTAAAAATAAAGAGCCGGAATACGCACGTACTCCGGCTCCCGTTTAGCGTAACAGAACTTATGTTGATAGAGTCTGTTTACAATCTGTGTGTTAGAAATAAAAGAGAGATATTATCTATTTATAGATTAGGATTGTCCATCGTCACCGTCTGTTCGGGCGCCAACACATATTGCTTTTGCTTGTTGTTCCATTTGTGATAGGTGGTGGTGATGCTCTTTCCCTTGTATTCGTAGCGGATGCAAATGTCGTTTTTCCAGTCTTGCTTGGAAGCGTCCCACTTCAGCGTTTCGCTTTCGATCATGCGTTTTTGGTCGTCATACTTGTAGTTGTACTTCATGTAATTGGCAAGCGTCTGACCTTCCATACGGTAAACGGTTTGGGCAACCATTACTCCGTCTTTCTCTTCCGAATTGTAAATGAGGTTGTTTTTGTTGGCTGCTTCGGCTGTCATGCTACCGAACAACACTGCTGCTGCAAAAACGATGGTTTTGAACAAATCCTTTGTTTTCATGATAAGTCTTCTTTAAAGTTCTGTTTTACGTTTTTCTATCATAATGTCTTGTTTGACGCAACAAAGGTAGATATTTAATTGACATAAATCCTATATGCGGGTTAAATATTATCAAAATGTTACAAGTAGGCTTCTGCTTCCACTTCCTATTTGCTGATTTAATCGACAAAAAAATATCCGGGGAGAGTATCACCGGATATTCTTCGGAACATTGTGTATACAGGAACTGATACTTGTCTTGCTTTCTGATTGTAAGTTAAATAACGTTATTACTCTTGTTAGTGTGCTTCCAGCCAATTCTTTCCCCACCCAAAATCGGCTTTCAGGGGCACGTGCATGTGATATGCCCGTTCCATTTCATCGATTACGATTTTTTCTACAATCTCCTTTTCAGCCATGGGAACACTGAAATTAAGTTCGTCATGAACCTGTAAAATCATTTTTGCTTTCAATTTTTCACTTCTCAGTTTCTGGTCTATACGTGCCATCGCCACCTTAATGATGTCCGCAGCACTTCCCTGAATGGGAGCGTTGATGGCATTCCGTTCCGCATAGCCTCGCACCACTGCATTTCGTGAATTGATGTCGGGGAGGAATCTTTTCCGTCCGAAGACCGTCTCCACATAGCCTTGTTCCCGTGCAAGCCGGATGCTGCGCTCCATGTATGCTTGCACGCCGGGGTAGGTGGCAAAGTAGTCTTCGATGAGTTTGGCGGCCTCCTTGCGTTCCACATTCATGCGCTCGGCAAGCCCGAAGGTAGATATACCGTAGATGATGCCGAAGTTGGCCGTTTTAGCCTTGCGGCGCATATCGGCGGTCACCTCTTTGATGTCTACCTTATATATCTTGGCGGCGGTGGCGGCATGGATGTCATATCCGCTCAGGAAAGCGTCTATCATGTTCTTGTCTTCGCTCAGGTGCGCCATGATGCGGAGTTCTATTTGCGAGTAGTCTGCCGAGAAGAACTCACAACCCTCATCGGGGATGAAGGCCTTGCGTATTTCCTTACCGTCTTCGTCGCGTATGGGGATGTTCTGGAGGTTGGGATTGCTCGAACTGAGTCTGCCTGTGGCTGTCACCGCCTGGTTGAATGAAGTGTGTATACATCCCGTTTGCGGATTGACAAGCAGGGGCAGTGCATCCACGTATGTGCCGAGCAGCTTCTTCAGTCCTCTGTGTTCCAATATCTTGTCCACAACAGGATGTTTGCTTCGCAGACCCTCCAACACTTCTTCGGAGGTTATGTATTGCCCTGTTTTGGTCTTCTTGGCTTTCTCCGATATCCTGAGCCTGTCGAACAGCACTTCTCCCACTTGTTTGGGCGAACCGATGTTGAAGGTTTCTCCCGCCAGTTCGTATATCTGCCTTTCTATCTCCCTCAGCCGTGCAGTAAAGTGTGCCGACGATTGTTGCAGGGAGTCCGTATCCAGGCGGACACCGTTGCGTTCGATGTTTGCCAACACACGTACCAGCGGCATCTCTATTTCGCGAAACAGACGTTCTACGCCTTGTTTATGCAGTTCCTTTTCGAGTACTTGTTTCAGTTTGAGCGTGATGTCGGCATCCTCGCATGCGTAGAGGTAAACATCTTTCGGTGCGAGCTCGCGCATGTTTCGTTGGTTTTTCCCTTTTGCTCCGATGAGACTGTCGATATGTATGGTGCGGTAATTGAGATAGATTTCGGCAAGATAGTCCATGTTGTGTCTGAGTTCGGGTTGCAGCACGTAATGGGCAATCATGGTGTCGAAGAGTTCACCTTTCACTTCCACCCCGTAGTTTCTCAATACCATCAAATCGTATTTGATGTTTTGTCCTACTTTGAGTGTATGTTCGTTTTCGTAGAGCGGACGCAGTTCGTCCACAATTTTCAGGGCTTCTTTTCTATCCGCGGGAATAGGAATGTAGAATGCCCGGTTTTCGGCGTCGGAAAAGCTTACACCCACCAATTCTGCCTCCATGGCTTCGAGCGATGTGGTTTCGGTGTCTATCGCAAGAATTTCCGCTGTAAGCATTTTTTGAATAAAATCGGTTCTTTTCTCTTCTGTATCAATAAGTTGATAGTCTACTAAGGCCGTATTTAAGGCTGCGAGAATCGATTCTTTCGGTTCGTCTGTCCCGTTGTCCGTGAAATTTGCAAACAAATCGCCTTGGGCAGAGGGAGGTTGGGAAGCGAATAGCGTACCTTGACCGAAGAGCCCGGGTGCAGAGGGTGAGGGTGGATTCTCTTTTTTGAGTACGCGCTGGAGGAGTGTGCGAAATTCCAGTTCCTCGAAGAGCGTGCGGAGTTGTTCTTCATCGGGTTCCTTCCGGATGAGAGAGTCGAGGTTGAACTCGATGGGGACATCTGTTTTGATGGTGGCAAGGAATTTGGAGAACAAGATCATTTCCCGGTTCTCCTCTACTTTGGTGCGAAGGGTGCCCTTGAGTTCACCGGTGTGTTCGAGGAGGTTCTCGATGCTGCCGAATTGGTTGATGAGCTTTTGTGCGGTTTTCTCTCCCACGCCGGGACATCCGGGGATGTTGTCGGACGAGTCGCCCATGAGTCCCAGCATGTCGATGACTTGCAAGGGCGAGGTGATGTCGAATTTGGCTTTTACCTCTTCGGTACCCATGACCTCGAATCCGCCCGTATGTTTGGGGCGATACATGAATACGTGTTCGGATACCAATTGTCCGTAATCCTTGTCGGGTGTCATCATATAGGTGTTTATGCCTCGCTTGCCCGCTTCCACGGCGAGAGTTCCTATCACATCGTCGGCTTCGTAGCCCGGTATTTCGAGAATGGGTATCCGGTATGCCCTGATGATGTCTTTGATGACAGGTACGGAAAGCCGGATGACTTCGGGTGTTTCTTCGCGTTGCGCCTTGTACTGTTCGTACGCTTCGTGGCGGAAAGTGGGTCCGGCGGGATCGAACGCCACGCCTATGTGTGTGGGATTTTCTTTTTTGAGCACTTCTTCGAGGGTGTTGACGAAGCCCATGACGGCGGACGTATTGAATCCTTTGGAGTTGATGCGCGGAGTTTTGATGAATGCGTAGTAGGCGCGGTATATCAGTGCATAGGCGTCGAGCAGAAACAATTTGTTGTTCGGATTCATAGAATTCTTCTTTATTTCATGGTAAAAGTACGAAAAAATACCGTATGAACCGTTTTATTACTATTTTTGCTCGAAAATAGGGACTTATGGACTACTTGGCGCTTATCAGAAAACCTGTTTCTTCGGAGTTGGAAGACTTCGGGCGGCTTTTCGAGCGTTCGATTGCAAGTTCCAACGAGCTTTTGAATGCGGCGATAGTCCATATAAGACAGCGGAACGGGAAGATGATGCGCCCCATATTGTTGCTGCTTACGGCAAAGCTCTATGGCGGGGTTACACCGGCTTCGCTGCATGCGGCGGCGGCGTTGGAGTTGCTTCACACGGCGAGCTTGGTGCACGACGATGTGGTGGACGAAAGCGGTGAGCGTCGCGGACAACTTTCGGTGAATGCGCTCTATGATAACAAGGTGGCCGTGTTGGTAGGCGACTTTCTGCTGGCGTCATCGCTGGTGCAGGTGGGGCTTACGCGGCATCACGATATTGTGGATGTGGTGGCGAGGCTGGGGCAGTATCTTGCCGAAGGGGAGTTACTGCAACTATCCAATATAGGAGATACCCGTTTTTCCGAAAGTATTTATTTTGACATCATTCGCAAGAAAACTGCCGTATTGTTTGAAGCCTGTACCTACGCGGGAGCGCTTTCGGCGGGAATAAGCGGTGAAAAGGCGGAAAATGCGCGTCTGTTCGGCGAATACACGGGTATGTGCTTTCAGATAAAAGACGACATATTCGACTATTCCGACAGTAAGGAGATAGGTAAGCCCACCGGAAACGATATGCGTGAGGGTAAGTTGACGCTTCCCGTGCTGCATGCCCTCAGCGCCACGGGCGATAAACGCATGTGCGAGTTGGCATTGAAGGTGAAGAGCGGGGAGGCAACTTCCGGTGAAATCGCCGATTTGATGGAGTTTACCAAGCGGAATGGAGGAATCGAATACGCTTTGGAGGTGATGAACGCTTACCGGCGGAAGGCACTTTCCTTGCTCGACGATGTGCCCGAATCGGAGGTAAAAGCTGCGCTTTCGGCTTTCCTGTCGTATGTGGTGGAACGTGAAAAGTAGGGAGCAGATAATTTTTGTGTAGCCATATACCATTTATATACAATTTCGCCACGGATGAACCGGCACTCATCCGTGGCGAAATTGTTTTTTTTGTGACCTTGTGTCCTGTGTGCAGGGGGGTCAGAAGAACTTCGTCTCCTTGCCGAGGATGTCGGACAACAGGAGGTTGGCAAGCCGGCTCGTTCCTAAGCGGAAATATTGGTTGTTGAGCCACTCTTCGCCCAGAATTTCTTTCACGATGGTGTAGTACACCACGGCATCTTCCACCGTATTGATGCCGCCGGCGGGTTTGAAGCCGACTTTTCTTCCCGTTTTATCGTAATAATTCTTGATGGCCCGGCACATCACATACGCCGCTTCGGGTGTGGCGGCAGGTTGTTGTTTGCCGGTAGAAGTTTTGATGAAGTCCGCTCCCGAGTACATGGACAGGAGAGAGGCTTTCATGATGTTTTCGGCTGTTTCCAGCGCTCCGCTTTCGAGAATCACTTTCAGGTGTGCCTCTTTGCAAGCGGCTTTGAGCTCTTCAATCTCGTCGCACACGGTTTCGTAATCTCCACTGAAGAATTTACCCACGGAAATCACGATGTCTATTTCATCGGCTCCCTCCATGACGGCCATGGCCGTTTCGGCTACTTTTACCTCGATGAAGGTTTGCGATGAGGGGAATCCTCCCGATACGCAGGCTATGTTTACGCCTTCCACTTCGAGGGTGTCGCGCACTACTTCGGCAAAATTGGGGTATACGCAGATTGCCGCCACGTTTTTCAGCTCAGGAAATTCTTCTTCGAAGCGATTCACGTTCTGTGTGAATTTCATTACGCTTTCATCGCTGTCGGTGGTGTTGAGCGTGGTCAGGTCGATGCAGTTGAACAGCAGTTTTTTCACCTCCGGGGTGTGGTTGGCAGGCGCTTTTTCGGCTATCAGCCGTGCTACGGCAGCTTTCACTTCGCTGTCGTTCAAGCGTGTGTTGTACTGTGCCAATGTGGCTTCATACTTGTTCTGCTTTGATTCGTTCTTCTCCATGTTTTTTATAATTTAGGATTATTGATGTGTCTGTCGGCATCCCTTCGGGTTTTCTTCTCCAGGTTGCGGGCGAAAGCCTCGGTGAGGTCTACGCCTGTTTGGTTTGCAAGGCAAAGGAGCACCCAGAGGATATCGGTGATTTCTTCCTCCACGTTGTCTTTCTCACCTTTTTTGAAAGACTGGTCGCCGTATTTGCGTGCCATCACACGCGCCAGTTCGCCCACTTCCTCGGTGAGTATGGCAAGGTTGGTGAGTTCGCTGAAGTAGCGCACGCCGTAGGTTTTTATCCAGTTGTCTACTTGCTGCTGGGCTTCCTTGAGTGTCATGGGCGGTCTGTTCTTTTGGGGGTTAACGTATGCGAAAGAGGGTAGGACGGAGCGGAGGTTTACTCCTTGTTCTTGGTGTCGATGCAGATGGTTACGGGACCGTCGTTGAGCAGCTCCACCTTCATGTCGGCGCCGAACGTTCCCCTGCCGATGTCTTTGCCAAGCTCTTGCGAGAGCCTCGTACAGAATGCTTCGTAGAGCGGAACGGCTGTTTGCGGACGGGCTGCACGTATGTAAGACGGGCGATTGCCTTTCTTGGTGGAAGCGTGGAGGGTAAACTGGCTGACTACCAATGCCTCGCCTCCCGTATCGAGAATGGACTTGTTCATCACTCCCTGCTCGTCGTTGAAGATGCGTAGTTGCGCTATTTTCTTGCACAGCCAGTCGACGTCTTCCGGGGTGTCGGACTCTTCGATGCCCACAAGTATCAGAAGTCCGTTGCCTATGGAGGATTTGCATGTCGCCCCGATACTTACCGAAGCGTGCGTTACGCGCTGTATCACTGTTCTCATTATGCTTTCAGGCTTGTTTTTTGTTTCGTGTGCGATGGAGGTTTGTGTCCTGTGGTGCGAAGTTACGAATAAAATTGCGATTCTCTTTCATTTTTCGGTCTGCGAATCGTATTTTGCTGATTTACCGGGCGTTCACTTGTTTTCGATAAAGTCTTTACATGCCGTTTGCAGGTCACCCATACCGTTCGGGTACCGTGCCTGTTCGGTTCGAATACCATGTATGTGCCGTTTGCGAACCGTGCCAGTGTGGTTCTTTTAAGATGTGCATACCTTGTTCCGCCTTTCTTTCCTCTGTCCGGAGCAAGGAGGGTAGTTGTGGAGGTTTGTATCCTGCCGGTCAGATTGTAACGCTGATTGCCCGTCTTGCAGCCGGATTATTTCTTGTATTTACAACACAATCAATTGATAATAAGTGTTTTATGTTTTTTTTGATGTCCTCCTCTGCCGATTTGTGGAATGCCTTGGGGATACTGTGGACAGGGAGGGGTGAGGGCGAGTGGGATGTCTTTTTCCCTAAGCCTTTTCCTGTTCGTCGAAATGTGCCTTGAGGAGTCTTGCTTTGGATTCGCCTACGACCTCCGCCAACGTTTCGAACGATGCTTCCCGAATGCGTTTCACGCTCTTAAACTCTTTCAGCAATGTGGTTTTGCTCTTTTCGCCTATGCCCTTTATCGAATCCAGTTCCGAGGATATCTGGCGTTTGCTGCGCTTGTCGCGGTGAAAACTGATGGCGAAGCGGTGCACCTCGTCCTGTATCTGCGTGAGCAGGCGGAAGAGTGGTGTCTGTTGCTTCAGTCCGATGACTTTTGGCGGGAAGCCGTAGAGGAGTTCCGAGGTACGGTGTTTGCCGTCTTTGGCAAGCCCTGCAATGGGGATGTGCAGATTCAGTTCGTCCAGCACCTCTTTCACGGCGCTCATTTGCCCCTTTCCACCGTCGGTTATCAGCAGGTCGGGCAGGGGTAGGTTTTCTTCAACGGCGCGGCTGTAACGTCTGCGTACCACCTCTTTCATCGAGGCGTAGTCGTCCGCTCCCGTCACGGTCTTGATGTGGTACTTCCGGTAATCTTTCTTGGAAGCTTTGGCTTTCTTGAACACCACACAGGCGGCAACGGGGTCGGAACCCTGAATGTTCGAGTTGTCGAAGCATTCTATCTGCATCGGCAGCCGGTCGAGGTGAAGCTCCTCCTGTATCTCTTTCATCAGTCGTACGCTGCGTTGTTCGGGATTCAGTTTTTCCGCCTGCTTCATGCGGTCTGCCTTGTATTGCTTCACGTTCAGGAGCGATAGTTCCAGCAACTTCTTCTTGTCGCCCCGTTGAGGTACGGTGAACGTTACGTCTTTAAGTTCCATCTCCATCTCGAAAGGTACGATGATCTCTCTCGAAAGGCTCTTGTAACGTTCGCGCATTTCGATGATTCCGAGCGAAAGCAGTTCTTCCTTCGTCTCGTTCAGACGTTTCCTGTATTCGAACGTAAACGCCTGATTGATGGCTCCGTTGCTAATGTGCAGGTAATTGATGAAAGCGGCGTTTCCATCGCGATCTTCCTCGATGGAAAAGACATCTATGTTGTGAAGAACATTGCTTACCACCTCGGATTTGGCACGATAGTTCTCTATCAACTGATACTTTTCCTTTATCTTCTGTGCTTCTTCGAATTTCATCTCCGCGGCAAGCTCCTGCATCTGGTTGTATAGCGTTCGCTCTACCTCGTGAGTATTGCCACTCAGAATCTGCTTTATCTGCGCAATGTTGTGCAGGTATTCCTCGTGCGTTTGCAGTCCGATACATGGCCCGGCACAGTTCTTTATGTGATACTCCAGGCAGACATTGAACTTGCCTGCACGGATGTTTTCGGGAGAAAGATTGAGGTTGCACGTGCGGAGCGGGTATAGATGTTTCACCAAGTCGAGCAGCGCGTACATCGACGGCACATGGCTGTAAGGACCGTAGTAAGCGGAACCGTTGCGAATGATTTTCCGCGTCTTGAATACCCGTGGGAAGTACTCGTTTTGCACGCAGATGGAGGGGTAGGTCTTGTCGTCTTTCAGCAACACATTATAGCGCGGCTTGTACTTCTTTATGAGATTGTTCTCGAGCAGCAAGGCATCTTCTTCGGAGTTTACCACGATGTAGCGTATGTCGGCTATCTTACTCACCAGTACCCTCGTCTTTCCGGGCTCATGCTCTTTATTGAAGTAAGACGATACCCTGCGTTTGAGATTCTTCGCCTTTCCTACGTAGATGATGACACCTTCCGCGTTCAGGTACTGATAGATACCGGGGACTTCCGGCAGATTCAGTACGATACCTTTCAGGTACTCATTGGCCTTGATTTCCGGATTGTTTTCCATGCGTTTCTCTATCTTTCGGAGTTGCTTGTTGTCCTTATTTCGCTGTCCCCGGTAGCAGATTTGTCAGAGCGATAGCACCGATTCTACCTCGATGTCTTCGCTGAAGTTGTCTTTCCCGTGAAGATCTTTAAGCTCGATGATGAAATTTACATAGATTTTCTTCGGGTTGAGTTTCTTTACCAGTTTACAGGCGGCTTCCATGGTTCCGCCCGTGGCGAGCAAGTCGTCGTGCAGCAACACTACGTCGTTCTCGTCGAGTGCATCTTTGTGTATTTGTATAGTGTCCTTGCCATACTCTTTATCGTAGCTCTCTTCCAGCGTTTCGGCGGGTAATTTCCCGGGTTTGCGGATGGGGATGAATCCGGCTCCCAAGCGGGTTGCCAATATCGGTCCCATGATGAATCCTCTTGATTCGATACCTACAACTTTCGTGATGCCTTTGTCTTTGTACATCTCGTACATCGTGTCCGAAAGCTCCTGTAAGGTTTTAGGGTCTTTGAAGAGTGTAGTTACGTCGTAGAATAGAATGCCCGGTATGGGGAAATCGGGAACTTCTCTGATGCTTCTTTTCAGCCTTTCTTGATTCATAATCAGTCTTTTTTATAAGTTTATCTAATGTCTTTGTTTCACGTGGAACATCCTTGTTTTCTGCTGGTGCAACTGTCTTTTGCAAGGAGGGGATACTGCTGTTTCCATCCAGAATCTGCGATGCTTTTTGCTCGCGGCTCATGCTCTCCTCAGTCGAGGCAGGCTTTGTCTCTCGTCGAAATGTATTTGTTCCTGCGCCATATCTGTTCCGCTTTTACCGGAACTCCGGTGGTGCCCGGTGGAGGATTATCTTCCGGCAAGCACCAGCAACACATTTATATCGCTTGGAGAAACTCCCGGTATGCGGCTTGCTTGGGCTATTGTCTCCGGATCAATTTTAGTCAGTTTCTGTCTGGCTTCGGTAGAGAGGGATTGTATGGAGGCATAGTCGAACTTGCCTTTGATTTTGATGTTTTCCAGGCGGGCAAGTTTATCGGCTATGATACGCTCCCTTTGAATGTAGCCTTCGTATTTGATAAGAATTTCAGCGGCTTCTATTATCTCTTCTTTACGGTTGCTTCCCTCGGTTGCGCGCTCAAGGGTAGTCCGGAGAGCCGGAATATGTTCCGCCAGATTCTCCAGTGTCACTTGCGGGCGATTGATAAGATCTATCAGTTTGCATCCCTGACGCAGGGGAGTAGTGTCCAGCCGTTCGAGTACAGAATTTATCAGTGCCGGTTTTATCGAATAATTCCGCGTAAAGTCGATTATCCGGTTGACGGCTTCTTGTTTCTCTTTGAGCAATTTGTAGCGATCTTCTTTCACAAGACCCAGTCCGTGAGATTTCTCGGTCAGGCGCATGTCGGCGTCATCCATACGCAGTAAGATGCGGTATTCCGCCCGCGATGTGAACATGCGGTAAGGTTCGTCTACGCCTTTGGTCACTAAATCGTCAATGAGCACACCGATGTAGGCTTCGTCGCGTGCAAGTGTAAAAGGAGCTCCGCCGTGGCAATTGATGTGTGCATTGATTCCCGCCATGATTCCTTGTCCTGCAGCTTCCTCGTAGCCGGTTGTGCCGTTTACTTGTCCCGCGAAAAACAAATTGCGTATTTTCTTCGATTCCAACGTGTGTTTTAGTTGTGTAGGGTCGAAGTAGTCGTACTCTATGGCATATCCGGGGCGATATATTACCAGATCGCGGAATGCGGGTATTTTCTTCAACGCGGCAATTTGTATGTTCATTGGCAGCGACGAAGAGAACCCGTTGAGATATAGTTCCTGCGTGCTTTCGCCCTCGGGCTCAAGAAATAGCTGGTGCTGTATCTTATTGGGAAAAGTTACGATTTTGGTTTCTATGCTGGGACAATAGCGCGGTCCTATACTTTGTATTTGTCCGTTGAATAGGGGAGAATCCGTCAATCCTTCACGTAGTACGTTGTGAGATTCTTCGTTGGTGAAGCACGTCCAGCAGGGGAGTTGTCTGAGGTGTCTTACGCTGGTGTCGAGAAATGAAAATTTATGATGGTCGTTCTCACCGTCCTGTATTTCCATGCAGTCGTAGTGTACGCTTCGTCCGTCGATTCTTACGGGTGTTCCGGTCTTCATCCTGCCGTATTCTACACCGAAACTGGCGATGGATTCGGTCAATTCGTAAGATGCGGGCTCTGCCATGCGTCCTCCGGGCAGGCGGGTACTTCCCACATGCATCAGTCCGTTGAGGAACGTGCCGGCTGTAATCACCACGCATTTGGCGCGGAAGGTAACTCCCCACACTGTTTCTAAGCCTGTAATTGCTCCGTTTTCAACGAAGATTCGCCGTACGGTGTCTTGCCAGATATGTAAATTGGGGATGTTTTCCAGAATCTCTCTCCAAACCCAGATAAACTTATTTCGGTCGCACTGTGCGCGAGGACTCCACATGGCAGGTCCTTTGGAGCGGTTCAGTATGCGGAATTGTATGGCTGTCCGGTCGGTGATAAGTCCCATATATCCGCCTAAGGCGTCTACCTCGCGTACTATCTGTCCTTTGGCTATGCCTCCCACTGCCGGGTTGCAGCTCATTTGCGCAATCTTGTTCATGTCCATCGTAATGAGACATGTTTTGGAGCCGAGGTTTGCGGCTGCGGCTGCGGCTTCGCAGCCTGCGTGTCCCGCACCGATAACGATTACATCGTAGTTAAATTCCATTCAGTCACTCTGTTTTTAACGGCTGCAAAGGTACTAAAAAGTTGATTAGGAGCTTCATTTTAACCTCCTTCCTTGCATTTTCTTAGCAAATCCATGCAGAATGGAGCGGTGTACGGACAAGCCGGAGCAGCGATGCTTAATCGGAAGAAAGACAAGGCATACCCTTGAAAGAAGCACCGGCGGGCACTACACTGTATGATATAGTGCCCGCCGGTGGTATATCCGGGAGATGTACGCACCTGTTCCCGACAGATACGTTTAAGAAGAATGACTGCCGAATATGTTTACGGAACCTGCATCATCTCCTGCACCGTTTGCCGGATGATTCCGGCTTCGTCGGACGTAACGTTTGTGGGGCGGTATCTCTTTCTTGTGAGAGTCTGTCCGGTGATTGCCATGAGCCATGTGCAGGCGACGGTGTATCTGCCTGTACCGGTGCTGAGGTGATAGCCGTCGCGGCACAAAGTGTCGCCTATGAAAGTGGCGCGAACCCGCTGTATGGCTTCACCCGACGGTACGATGAAAGAGATGATCCCCGTGTGTTTCGTGAGTACATCCGTTGTTGTCGACCGAATGGCATGGTACATTTTGGACTGACTGTTTCCGTAGTTGGCATAGCCGCCGTGCGTGGAGTCTGCGGAGTATGCCCATGTGATGTGAAAGCCGAGTTTTACCGATGGATTCGTGCAAATAGCCTTAACGTAACCAATAAGATAGCTTAAATAAGGCTCATAAGTCCCCGGTAACCCTGAATAGTGGCTTGCCTGCTGAAAAGAGATGTAATCCCACTCCTCGTCAACGATACATTGGGCGAGCGTTCTTCCTTTCAGGTTTGTTTTTCGTCCGTTTACAATCTTCCGGTATTCGATGAGCGCTTGCCCGCTGACGGCTTCTGCCCAGTGGGCTTCCAGACTTTGTCCCGGACGGTAAGCGTTGCCGATTATCAGGGTGTCGCCTCCTTCGAGCGCAAGTTCATAGAGATATTGCTCCACGGCATCCTCGGAGAAACTGTTCCCGATAGTGAGCAACTTGATTGTCTTTCCCTGTATGTCGCAAAGAAAAACGGTTAGAATCAGTGCGACGAGTGCAAGTTTAATGGTTTTCATGGTATGGATTTCTTTCGGTGGTGTTTTCGGGTTATTACGGTTCCGGTGCCGGGAGGGGTTAGGCGATTCCCTTTTTCTTCAGCAATTCCAGCGCCTGGTTTTCGGCTCGTTCCATCGCTTCCCGTTCTCCGGGAGCTTTGTCGTTGATGCCGCAGAGATGCAGGATGCCGTGAATGATGACCCTGTGCAGCTCTGTCTCGTATTCTGTACCGAACTGCCTGGCATTGGTGCGCACGGTGTCCAGACTGATGAACAAATCACCGTTCAGGCGTTTCCCCTCGCAGTAGTCGAATGTGATGATATCCGTATAATAATCGTGTTGCAGATATTGGCGGTTCACCTCCAATATTTTCTCATCCGAACAGAAAATATATGCGATTTCACCGACTTTTCTTCCATATCCGGCAGCTACGTCCTTAATCCATTCTGTTGTTTCCCGCTTTTTGATGGCAGGCATTTCCACCCCCTCTGTCTGATAGGTAATCATTTGTTATAATATATTGATTAATAAATAGTTAATTGTGCTTTTTTGGAGAGTTTTACTTTGCAAAACGGACGAATATGCAACTCCTTATCTAAAGGGAGAACGAACGGCTTTCTTCGTCAAATCAGAAAAAGAACAGGTAGCTGATGACGACAGCCGCCACGATTCCCGCTGCGTCAGCAACCAATCCGCAACTCACGGCATTGCGCGTCTTGCTGATACCTACACTGCCGAAGTAAACCGCCAGAATGTAGAACGTGGTGTCCGACGCTCCCCGTGCCACGCAACTCATGCGTCCCACGAAGGAATCTGCACCGTATTCTTTCATGGTATCTATCATCAGTCCGTTTGCTCCGCTTCCGCTCAGCGACTTCATGAAGGCGGTGGGCAAGGCGGCCACAAAACTCGTGTCCACACCCAGCAACCCCACGGCATATCCGATGCCTTCTACCAGCATATCCATGGCTCCCGATGTACGGAATACGGCTATCCCTACCAAAAAAGCCACCAGATAAGGAATGATTCGCACGGCAGTGGTGAATCCCTCCTTGGCGCCTTCTACAAACGAGTCGTACACGTTTATCTTCTTTCTCACCCCCGAAAGGATGAAAAACAGGATGATTCCGAAGAGTATGATATTGGCGGTCAGGGTGGAATATTCTCCCAATTCATCGCGATTTACTTGCATAAACAGCCAGAATAGCGCGGCGAAAAACAAGCCGATGCATCCTGTGAGGATAAGAACGGGTTTGTTCAGCAGATTGATGCGCTGCGAGATGCTCACCGCGATTACGCCTGCTATGGTGGCTATGGTGGTGGTGAGGAGTGTGGGAATGAAAATATCCGTAGGCTGTGCAGCTCCCATCTGTGCTCTGTACATCATGATGCTCACCGGTATGAGCACCAATCCCGAGGTGTTGAGCACCAGAAACATAATCATCGGGTTGCTTGCCGTGTCCTTTTTCGGATTCAAATCCTGTAACTCTTTCATCGCTTTCAGTCCCATGGGAGTGGCGGCATTGTCCAGTCCCAGCATGTTGGCTGCCAGATTCATGAAGATAGCCCCGGTGGCGGGATGCCCCTTGGGGATGTCGGGGAACAGCCGGCAGAACAGCGGACTCAAGCCACGGGATAAACTATCGATGAGTCCGCACCTTTCGCCTATTTTGAGGATACCCAGCCAGAGCGAGAGCACCCCTGTGAGCCCCAGCGAAATCTCAAACGCCGTTTTCGACGAAGAGAAGGTGGAATTGACCAGTTCGGTGAATACCCCCGCATCGCCCATGAAAATGAATTTGACGCTTGCCACCACGAACGCGATGACGAAGAACGCCACCCAAATGTAGTTTAGAACCATGACCGGTAATGCGTTAGTTTCCCGCAAAAGTAGAAAGATATTTCTACTTCCGGCGATTCTTGTTCTCATTTTTAATTAATGTGTCCGCTCGCGTACATCCCTTTATACCGCTTTGCGGGAGAAAGATTCGGTATGCTTTCATCTTCGTTTTTAGACGTATTCAACGAAATAATGAGGTATTAATCCGCTTCTTCCGAGTGGATGATTCCGACGGGATTTTTCTCTGGAAGAACGACTTTTCTTCTCTTTATCAGGCTTTTATCCGGGCGGTATTGACTCATCTGTCGTCAAAAAGGCTTATATTTGACCCATTATCTATTTATGTGAAACAAAATACAGCTATGAGAAAACAAAAAACGATGTGGATTGCGGCGCTGCTGATGTTGACGGGAGCAGTGTCTGCCAAAATCACCCTTCCGCCCATGTTCTCGAACAACATGGTGTTGCAGCAGCAAACCGACGCCCCTTTGTGGGGAACAGCCAAACCCGGAGCCACCGTCACACTGCTTACTTCATGGGACGGTAAAACCCACCAAACAAAAGCCGGTAAAGATGGAAACTGGAAACTGACTGTTTCCACCCCCGAGGCGGGCGGACCTTATAAACTCACCTTCAGTGACGGCAAGAAACTGGTGCTCGACAATGTGATGATAGGTGAGGTGTGGATATGTTCGGGGCAATCGAACATGGAGATGCCCATGGATGGTTGGGGAAAGATATACAACTACGAGCAGGAGATAGCCGCCGCCGACCATCCGAATTTGAGGCTCTTGCAGATAGAACGTGCCATGAGTTTTACTCCCGAAACAGAAATCAAGGCGCGGAACGGCGGTTGGGAAGTGTGTTCGCCGGCAACGGTTTCCGGTTTTTCCGCCACTGCATACTTCTTCGGCAGAGAGATTGCCGCCCGCAAAGGCATAGCCGTGGGGTTGATACACACCTCGTGGGGTGGAACCAACGTGGAGTCGTGGATTAGCGGACGGATGTTGCGCGAGATGCCGGAGTTTGCATCCGTGCTCGAAGACCTTAAAGCCATGCCCGACAGAGAAACGATGAGAGCCGAGTACCGCAAACGCCTGATCGAATGGAACAATCGTGTGGATGAGGGTTTCGGCGAAGGAAAGCCGGTGCGTGCGGGAGTTTCGTACGATGATGGCGGTTGGGGTACGATGAACTTCCCCGGTGTGGCGGAAAAGCAGGGATTACCCGTATTCGACGGTATTCTGTGGCTGCGCAAAGAGATTGACATCCCTGCCTCTTGGGCGGGAAAAGAGGTGCAAGTGTGGCTCGGAACGATAGACGATAACGACATTACCTACTGGAACGGCGTGGAGATAGGCAGAACAGACGGCTTCAACGTGCCTCGCCGCTACACTGTTCCGGGCGAGCTGGTGAAGCCCGGTACGCTCAGGCTTGCGGTGCGCATCACCGACACGGGCGGTGAGTGCAACGTGCTGGACGAACTCAGCCTGCGCTCTGCCGGCGGAGAGCAAATCAGCCTTGCCGGCGAATGGCGTTACGATGTAGCCGCCGATTCCCGCAAGGACGGCATGCCCCCCATGGATCTTTCGGAAAATCCCAATCTCGCCACTTCGCTCTACAACGCGATGATACATCCCCTCGTGCCCTACGCCATGCGCGGAGCCATTTGGTATCAGGGCGAAAGCAATGCGGCTCGCGGTTACCAGTACCGCGAACTCTTCCCCCTCATGATAGCCGATTGGCGCGACTGTTGGGGAAAGAATTTCCCCTTCTATTATGCTCAGCTTGCCAATTACATGCCCCGCGAGGAACAACCCGCCGAATCGGAATGGGCGGAACTGCGCGAAGCCCAGTTGCGTACGCTCGCCGTGGAAAACACGGGTATGGCAGTGCTTATCGACCGGGGAGATGCCGATGACATCCATCCCAAGGACAAGCAGGCGGTCGGCTATCGTCTCGCCCTGCAAGCGCTTGCCCGGACTTACGGTGAAAGCGTGGCTTTTTCGGGACCTCTCTATCGCTCGTACAGTGTGGAAGGCAATCGCATCGTCCTTTCGTTCGACCATGCGGAAGGCGGACTGAAAACCCTTGACGGGCAACCCTTGCGCGGATTCGCCATTGCCGGGAGAGACCATGTGTTTCACTGGGCACAGGCTGTTGTTGTGGGCGATAAAGTGATGGTGAGCGCACCCGAAGTGCCTTATCCCGTAGCGGTTCGTTACGCATGGGCGAATAATCCCGATTGCAACCTCTGTAACGAAGCCGGTTTGCCCGCTTCGCCTTTCCGTACGGACGACTATCCCGGTATGACACAACGCTGACGCGATGATGGAAGAGGAAATCATACACCGCTGCGCGGAGATACAAGGCGCGTTGGAGAGTTGTGCCGATCCCTTGAAGCGGGAGTTTCTACCGCGTTTCTTCAAAACCGGCAAGGGAGAGTACGGCCAGGGCGACAAGTTTTTGGGAGTCGTGGTGCCCAATATACGTGCGGTCGCAAAGCAATACCGTGAGGTATCGTTCGACGTGCTTGCCCGGCTTTTGCAGAGTCCATGGCACGAATGCCGCCTTTGCGCATTGCTGATATTGGTGGAACGGTTTAGAAAAAGCGATGAAAGCGGGAAGAAACGCATTTTCGACTTTTATCTCTCCCGGACGAAGCATGTCAACAATTGGGATTTGGTGGATTTGTCGGCGCCCGGAATCGT
Organism: Bacteroides sp.; assembly: GCA_041855205.1. Lineage (GTDB taxonomy): Bacteria > Bacteroidota > Bacteroidia > Bacteroidales > Bacteroidaceae > Bacteroides. The sequence continues at coordinate 9,533 of JBHADT010000137.1, read as the reverse complement.
GGGTGCTTATCTCAAAGACAAGCCTTGTCGCGACACGCTCTATCGCTTGGCAGACAGCCCCTTGCTGTGGGAACAGCGCATAGCGGTGGTATCTACCTATACGCTGATAAAAAACGATGATTTCATCGATATTCTTGCACTTGCCGAGCGTCTGCTCCATCACCCGCACGATTTAATGCGGAAAGCTGTGGGTTGGATGCTTCGCGAAATGGGCAAGCGCGACAAAGAGCTGTTGGTGCAGTTTCTCGAAAAGCACTGCCGGGTGATGCCCCGCACGATGCTTCGCTATGCGATAGAGAAGTTTCCGGAGGAGGAACGAAAAGAGTTTATGAAAAGATAGTTCGCCGGTTTTTTCTTTGTTTCCCGGTGAGACGCATAGACGGTGTCGCCACAACCCGAGAGTGTGGCGACACCGTCTTTTTTGTATGATTTTTCTACCCTTCTTCTTACCCCGGAAATGCGACACCCGTATTTTGGAAAAACGGAACAGGTATGGTGTTTCTGAAAAACCCGTGCCGTTCCCGAACCGTGCCTGTCTCGTTACTCCGCCATGCAGATGTTTTGCAATCCGTCTTCCCTTTTTCTGTTTTAATTATCTGATTGGCAGAGATAAATAAGAGTATCCAGCTTGCCTGTTCGTCCCCGTACTCCATGCGGTTTGCCTGTGACGCCATGTTAATAAAAAGGAAAGAAGTACGATTCATCCGGTCTATGTATATGGAAAAGAGTTATCTTTGTCTCTGTCATAAGCAGAGTTAACGGATGGAACAGGAAGATTTCGACATACGCAACCACCAGCTGAGCAGCCGCGAACGCGACTTCGAGAATGCGCTTCGCCCCTTGAACTTCGAAGATTTCAGCGGGCAGGACAAGGTGGTGGAGAATCTGCGCATCTTCGTCAAGGCGGCACGCCTGCGCGGTGAGGCACTCGATCATGTGTTGCTGCACGGACCTCCGGGGCTTGGCAAGACGACGCTCTCCAACATCATTGCCAACGAGTTGGGAGTGGGGTTCAAAGTAACCTCCGGTCCCGTGCTCGACAAGCCGGGTGATTTGGCAGGAGTGCTCACCAGCCTCGAACCGAACGACGTGCTTTTTATCGACGAGATTCACCGTCTCTCTCCCGTGGTGGAGGAATACCTCTATTCCGCCATGGAAGATTACCGCATAGACATAATGATAGACAAGGGACCCTCGGCACGAAGCATACAGATAGAACTCAACCCCTTTACGCTCGTGGGAGCCACCACCCGCAGCGGATTGCTTACGGCTCCGCTCCGTGCCCGTTTCGGCATCAATCTTCATCTGGAATACTACGACGATGATGTGCTGAGCACCATCATCCGTCGCTCGGCAGGCATACTCGACGTACCCTGTTCTGCACAGGCGGCGGGCGAGATAGCCTCGCGCAGCCGGGGAACGCCCCGTATAGCCAATGCTTTGCTGCGCCGCGTGCGCGATTTCGCTCAGGTGAAAGGCACGGGAAGCATAGATACCGGCATAGCCAAATTCTCGTTGGAAGCGCTGAATATAGACAAGTATGGGCTGGATGAGATAGACAACAAGATACTGTGTACCATCATAGACAAGTTCAAGGGCGGTCCGGTGGGACTCACCACCATAGCCACCGCTTTGGGCGAAGATGCGGGAACCATCGAGGAGGTGTACGAACCGTTTCTCATCAAAGAAGGATTCCTGAAACGGACACCTCGCGGAAGAGAAGTCACCGAGCTTGCCTACAAGCATTTGGGACGCAGTGTCTACAACAGCCGCCGCACGCTTTTCGACGACTGATACGCCCCACATCCGTTATGCGCACGCAGGCGTGTATAAACCTTGGTTCACTAATCTTTAATCTTCTTTCATTCACGTGTCCGGACTGAAATCCTTAGCCAAAGAAACCGCCATTTACGGCATGAGCAGCATCGTAGGGAGATTCCTCAACTACCTGCTCGTACCTGTTTACACCATTGCGCTGCCCGCCTCTTCGGGCGGGTATGGCATTATCACCAATGTTTACGCTTGGGTGGCGCTGCTTCTGGTGCTGCTTACCTGCGGTATGGAGACCGGATTTTTCCGCTTTGCAAACAAGGGTGACGACGACCCCCTCAGGGTATATTCCACCACCTTGTTGAGCGTCGGTGCCGGCGCGCTCGCTTTCCTCACGCTCGGGCTGTCGCTGCTTCGCCCCATAGCCGGCTGGCTGGGTTATGCCGCACACCCGTGGTACATCGGCATGATGATGATTGTGGTGGCTATGGATGCCGTGCAGAGCATTCCCTTCGCTTACCTTCGCTACCGCAAACGTCCCGTCAAGTTCGCGGCGTTGAAGCTGCTGTTTATCCTGCTCAACATCGCGCTCAACCTCTTTTATTTCGTATGGCTCAAGGGCGACGACGTGGGCTTTGCGTTTCTGTTCAACCTCGTGTGTACGTCGGTGGTGATGCTTTGCCTGCTTCCCGAACTCAGAGGTTTCGCCTACGTGTGGGACAGGGCGCTGTTCCGGCGAATGATGCGCTATTCCCTTCCGCTGTTGGTGCTGGGACTGGCGGGCATACTCAATCAGGTGGCGGATAAGATCATATTCCGCTTCCTCTATCCCGATGAGGCGGAAGGCATCGTTCAGCTCGGCATTTATGGAGCCGCCAGCAAAATAGCCATGGTGATGGCGATGTTCACCCAAGCTTTTCGTTTTGCCTACGAACCTTTCGTCTTCGGCAAGAGCCGCGATAAAGACAGCCGTGAGATGTATGCACAGGCAATGAAATATTTCATCATCTTCACCCTGTTGGCGTTTCTTGCCGTGATTTTTTATCTCGATGTGCTCCGCTATCTCATAGGAGAGGACTATTGGGAGGGGCTGCGTGTGGTGCCGGTGGTAATGATGGCGGAAATCTTCATGGGCATCTACTTCAATCTCTCCTTTTGGTATAAGCTCATCGACGAAACGCATTGGGGAGCCTGCTTCTCGCTGGCGGGTTGCGCAGTGCTCATCCTGATCAACGTGTGCTTTGTGCCTGCCTACGGATACATGGCCTGCGCATGGGCAGGCTTTGCCGGCTATGCGGTGGCTATGCTGCTCTCTTATTTCGTGGGGCAGAAGAAGTATCCCATCCGCTACGACCTGAAGTCCATCGGCACATACGTGCTGCTTGCTGCCCTCCTCTATGTCGCCGGAATGTGGCTGCCGGTGGAAAATATCCATATTCGCCTCGCGTTCCGAACCATCTTGCTGCTGTTGTTTGTTATTTATATAATCAAGAGGGACTTACCTTTGAAAAACCTACCGCTTATCAATCGTTTTATCCGTAAATAACCATCAAAACAACATGACTATGAAGAACATGCAGACCAAACGCCGCACACTTCTCGTGCGCGGATTCCTTAAAGAGTATCTGGATTTGAGGAAGGATAAGGACGATGAGTTGCTCACCATAGACTCCATACGCAAAGGAGTGGAATTCAAGGGAGCCAATCTTTGGATTCTCATATTCGCAATCTTCATGGCATCGCTGGGGCTGAACGTCAACTCTACCGCCGTGATCATAGGTGCCATGCTCATCTCCCCGTTGATGGGCCCCATAATGGGTGTGGGGCTTTCGGTCGGACTGAACGATTTCGAACTGATGAAACGCTCGTTGAAGAGTTTCCTCATCACGACGCTCTTCAGCGTTACCACCGCCACGGTATTCTTTCTGATAAGCCCTGTGGCCGAAGGGCAGTCCGAGTTGCTGGCACGTACGTCTCCTACTATTTACGACGTATTCATCGCACTTTTGGGTGGTCTGGCGGGTGTAGTGGCGCTCTCCACTAAAGAGAAAGGAAACGTGATACCCGGTGTGGCTATCGCCACGGCGTTGATGCCTCCCCTGTGTACGGCGGGTTACGGATTGGCAACGGGCAACCCCGCTTACTTCTTCGGAGCGTTTTATCTGTATTTTATCAATTCGGTCTTTATCAGTCTCGCCACGTTTATCGGTGTGCGGATGATGAAGTTCCGCCGCAAGGAGTTTGTGGATAAGAGGCGCGAGAAGAAAGTGCGCCGCTACATCGTATTTATCGCCGTGTTCACAATGTGCCCGGCAGTTTACCTCACGGTAGACATCATCAAGAAAAGCATGTTCGAGAGCGCTTCGAACCGCTTCATCAACGAACAGCTCCACTTCCCCAACACGCAGGTGCTGGACAAGAAAATCAACTTCAACTCCAAAGGGAACGAGATACGCGTGGTACTCATCGGCGAGGAAGTTCCCGAAGCCTCCATTGCCATCGCCCGCGAAAAGATGAAAAACTATAAACTCGGCGATACGCAGCTCACGGTGTTGCAGGGCATGAACAACGCCTCGGTAGACATCTCTTCCATCCGCGCGATGGTGATGGAGGACTTCTACCGCAACAGCGAGGCGCGACTGGCGCAACAGCAGGAGCAGATTGAAACGCTGGAGAGGAATCTGGAAAGCTACAAGACGTTCGATGCGGTGGGAAAAGCCCTTGTTTCGGAACTGAAAGTGCTGTATCCATCGGTGAAAACGCTCTCCATCTCTCACACGCTGGAGCGGGCGATAGACTCAGACACGGTGGATACGCTGACGCTGGCAGTGCTTAAGTTCGAAAAGCGTCCGGACAACAAGGAGAAAGACAAGATAACCCAATGGCTGAAAGCGCGTACAGGCTCCGGAAAACTCAAACTCATTGCGGAATGATGCCGGAGGAGCGGACGCGACAAACATCGTATTTTTGTATGAATAGAAACATCGGAACAAAGTATTTTCTTGCCCTTGTCTGCTGTCTGGCGTTTGTCGCCGTGCGGGCGGACGAAGGAATGTGGATGATGGGAAATCTGAACAAGCCTACCCGCAAGGCACTCAAGGAGTTGGGATTACGACTGCCGGCAGGTAAACTTTATCATCCGTCGAAGCCGTCGCTGAAAGATGCCGTGGTGAGTTTTGGCGGCTTTTGTTCCGGTGTGGTGGTGTCGGCGGATGGGCTGGTGTTTACCAATCATCATTGCGGGTTCGATTGCGTGCAGCAACACTCGTCCGTTGAGCGGGACTACCTGAAAAACGGTTTTGTGGCACGTACCCGCGAGGAAGAACTGCCCAATCCGGAACTTTACGTCCGCTTTCTCTTACGTACCGAGGATGTTACCCGCCGGGTGTTGCGCACCGTGACTCCCGCTATGGGCGAGGCGGAGCGTGCCGCGGTGGTAGACTCCATGCGTCTGCTCATTGCACAGGAGGTATCGGCGCAAGATTCCACGCTGGTGGGAACGGTGGATGCCTATTACGGCGGCAACGAATACTGGCTTTCTGTCTACCGCGACTTTAACGATGTGCGTTTGGTGTATGCTCCTCCCTCGTCGGTGGGTAAGTTCGGCTGGGATACGGACAACTGGGAGTGGCCCCGCCATACGGGTGACTTCTGTGTATTCCGCATTTATGCCGACAAGCAGAATCGCCCCGCTGATTACGCTCCCGGCAATGTTCCTTATCGCCCTGCTTACGTGGCGCCCGTGTCGCTTGCAGGATACAGGGAGGGTTCGTTCTGTATGACCATAGGTTATCCGGGAACCACGCATCGCTATCTCTCGTCCTATGGTATCGAAGAGATGATGAACAATGCCAACCGGGCGCAGATAGACATCAGGGGAGTGAAGCAGCATATATGGAAGCGCGAGATGGATAAGAGTGATAGTATCCGGATTAAGTATGCCTCTAAGTATGCCGAAAGCTCCAATTATTGGAAAAACAGTATCGGGACGAACCGGGCTCTCCGCAAACTGCGTGTGCCGGAGAAGAAACGTGCGCTTGAGGAGTCGTTGCGTGCGTGGATCAGGAATACGCCCGGTGAGCGGGACGAGCTGCTGAACCTGTTTACCGAACTTGAGTTGGGCTACAAGAACCGTCGTGCCTCCAACCGGGCATGCGCCTACTTCATGGAGTCGTTCCTCTATGGTCCGGAACTGATTCAACTCACGTTGAAAGTGTTGAATCTCGACCTCGGAGCCGAGAAAAAAGCGGTGGAAGCGGTCATAAAGGATATTGCAGACCAATATGCCGGTTACGATGCGGAGATAGATAAGGAAGTGTTTGCCGCCCTTGCACAGGCATACAGGAAGCAGGTGAATGCCGCCGACTTGCCGGAATTCTATCGCGAGATAGACGAAAAACACGGTGGAAACGAGTATTCTTTTGCCGATTCCCTTTATGCGAACTCCTCGCTGGTGACTCCGCTGGGCTTGTCTCTCTTTCTCAAGCAAGACAGTACGTACAATATTCTCGACGACCCGGCCATTGCGGTGGGTATCGACTTACTGACCAAACTCTTTGAAATGAACCTGGACATGCAGGCTTCCAATGCAGGTATCGAACGGAACGAGCGTTTGCTCGACGCGGCAGTGCGGCGCATGTACGCCTCGCGTAACATGTATCCCGATGCGAACGGTACCATGCGTCTCAGTTTCGGTAAGGTGGCGGGTTACACGCCTTTTGACGGAGCGGTGTACAGCCACTATACCACGGCAAAAGGTATTTTGGAGAAGGTGAGAGCCCGTGCGGGGGATACCGATTTTTCCGTTCAGCCCGAAATCATCGACTTGCTTTCCGCCGGGGAATACGGAAAATATGCCGATGAAAAGGGGGAAATGAGAGTATGCTTCATTTCGGACAATGACATCACGGGAGGGAACTCAGGCAGTGCCATGTTCAATGCCCGCGGCGAACTCATTGGGTTGGCTTTCGATGGAAACTGGGAAGCCATCAGCAGTGACTTTCTCTACGAACCCAAGTTGCAACGAACCATAGGGGTGGATGTGCGCTATATGCTGTTCGTGATGGAGAGGTACGGAGGAGCGAGCCATCTGATTGATGAACTGAAGTTTGTTCCCTGAATGCTTGCACCGCAAGTTCTTGTAAAAGCAGCTCCGGCAGTTTTACACTGAACTGCCGGAGCTGCTTATTGGAGGATGAGTTGTTTGTCATCCCGCGAGTTAGTCGGTAACACGGTTGTTCCCGGGGTTATTAACTTTTGATCAGAACTTCGGATAGCCGGGATTTTGCGTGTAGCGTCCCAATGAGAAATTGTACTGTGCCACCGGTATGGGGAAGTATTCTTCGCCGGTATCGAAGGTGGCGCCGTCATAATAGATGCGCTTGCTTTTCTCGGCGTTGAAGTATTTGGTCATTGTCTCTTTGGCAATCCCCCATCTTACAAGGTCGAAGAAACGTTCGCCTTCCAGAGCCTTTTCCAGACGCATTTCCGTGCGTAGAGCCTCGCGGGCGTAAGCCTGAGTCCATCCCGTGGCGGGATAAAGACCTATGTTATAGTTGGCGGCATCCTTGGTGGCGTCATCGAAATTCTTCACATAGGTAGAATTCTTGGCTCTGTTGCGCACGCGGTTGATCAGCTGGCGTGCCTGTTCCAAATCATCTCCGATTTCGATGAGCGCCTCCGCTTTGTAGAGCAGCAGGTCGGCGTATCGTATCAGCTGCCAGTTCATTGCCGAGGCTCCCCACGGCCAGCCGGGATACATGTCGGGCGATTCGGGTGACACCCAAAAGCGTTTGGCGCAGTTGTAGCCGTAAACGTCGGGTTGACGTACCCAAAGTCCGCAGGGCGTGTCGGGATAGGTCTTATACGTGATGGTGGGTCTGCCCGTTACAAAGTCTAACCGGGGGTCTACGTTGGGAGTCACGTTGTCCAGACTGTATTTTCCATCGGCGGTAAACTTTACCACTCCATAGTCGGGGCGGGTTTGGTAGTCGAATAAGGGAAGCCCGTTGGCATCTGTCTGATAAGCGTTGATAAGGTCCTGCGAGGGGAGGAAGAAGCCGTCGCCGTTGTATGGACTTCCCGTTCCGCCGGGTGAATTCAAGAGGTTGCTCCAGTTTATTCTGCCTGCGCCGGGTGAATTGTCTTTCATGGAATACTGAATGGCAAAGACGGATTCTACGCCGTTCTCGTTGGCGATGAGGTCTAATCCCTGAAAGTCAGGCAGCAAATCGTATCCTTCTATACGATCTATAAGTTCCACCACTTCCTTAAGCAAGGTTTTGTTGATATTGATTACAGCGTGAGTGGAGGAGTCCTGTTCGTACGCCCTGTAAAGCTTTACTTTAGCTGCATAAGCCAGAGCTATGTTTTTGTTGATTCGTCCCGTCTCGGTCTGGCGGGCGGGCAGATCGGCCGCCGCGTCCATCAGTTCCTGAGCAATGCGGGCGAGATGTTCGTCTCTGGTAAATTCGTCGTTGGGTACGTTTACGTATTCCGATTCGGGTAAGTTCTCGTTCATATACGGGATTTTATTGAACAGTCTCACCAACTCGAAGTACCAGTGCGAGCGTATCACCTTTATTTCCGCGATGCGCGAAGCGATGAGGGTAGGGTCTCCGCCGGTAAATTTTGCCAAAGAGCGTAAAGCGGAATTGCAGCGCGAGATACCGCAATATACGTTGAACCATTTTCCGTCCAGCAGACCGTTGTTCGATTGCAACTTCATGGTCTCCATGTCGTGGAATTCCCAGATGTCTCCTTCGCTTCCTCCTCCTTTGTAGGCGTTGTCGGCACGTACTTCGCCGTAGCTCCAATTGGTGACGGGGAAGAGATGCGGGTCGTTGGAGTCGGCGTACCTTGCACCGAACGAAGCGTAAGCCGCATTTACCAGAAGTTCTATGGCATCGGGGTCTTGCATCACTCCTTCCGAGAGTTTGCCTTGCGGTTTGTTTTCGAGAAAGCCGTCGCTGCAGGAAGCCACGATGAGCGAGCCGGCCAGCAGGATACTGATATATGTTGATTTCATATTACGAAAGTGTTTTAATGGTTGGTAATAGGTTGTTTAGAATCCGAACTGAATACCGAAAGTATACTGACGCGGCAAGGCATAGGGATAGCCGAGTCCCTCCGGATCCGCTCCCGAATATTTGGTGAGCGTGAATACGTTCTGTGCCTGGAGGTATATGCGCGCGTTTTTCAGTTTAAGCTTGTTTTGAAGTTGTTGAGGCAGGGTATAGCCCAGTGTAAAAGTCTTCAGGCGCAGGAAAGAGCCGTCTTCTATCATGAATTCGGAGAGTTCGTGTTCACTGTTCGAATTGTCTGTTGTGGGTGCCGGCACGCTACTGTCGTAATATCCGGTGGTGAGATACTCGTCATAGGCTTTGGCGGCATCGAGGAGAACGAGTCCGTGATTACCCGTCCATGTCTGGAACAAGTCGGTGTAATACTTGGAGTTGTTGAACGCGTCGCGGATGATTGCGCTGAAGAACATGCTCACGTCGAAACCCTTGTATGCAGCCGAGGCGTTGAATCCGAACTGCGCCTTGGGCAAGTCCACGCCGAGCCATGTGCGGTCGCTGTAATTTATCTTTCCGTCATTGTTGGCGTCGGCATACTTGATGCGTCCCACGCTGGGTTTGCCGAACTCTACCTTGTAGCGTTGATTATATTCGTCTACTTCGGCTTGCGAACGGAATACGCCGTCTGTTTTGAATCCCATCCAGGAACCGAGCGGTTGTCCCACAAGCGTGTGATCGGCATTG
>JBHADT010000136.1:0-30789 GCA_041855205.1 Bacteroides sp. | reverse complement strand
GGAAGATGTTTTATTGCTCGATGGATTGGCGGAAGCTCCGGGCTACGATACTATCTGCGAGCGTTCGTGGATTGTGCCTGTGGCAGCCGACCGAAACCGGAATTTGCTGGAACCGGCAGAGGGGTATCACTATCTCTATCGTCTGAATTGTGGGGGAGATGAATATACCGATAGTTACGGACAGCGATGGATGCAGGATAGTGAACGCTATTCCCGTTCGTGGGCGGCAGATTTTACGGAGAGTTCGTACAAACTTTCTCCCTATCAGGCAAGCCAGCGCGTTACGTATGACCCCATCAGAGGGACGAAGGACTGGGCACTGTTCCAGCGTTTCCGTTTCGGGAGACATAAACTGGAATACTTTTTCCCCGTTCCCGATGGAGAGTACAGAGTAGAGCTTTATTTCATAGAGCCGTGGCACGGCACGGGCGGAAGTGCACAGACCGATTGCGAGGGACTCCGGGTGTTCGATGTAGCGATAAACGATTCACTGGTATTGGACGACCTTGACATTTGGGCGGAAAGCGGGCACGACGGTGCATTGAAGAAGGTGGTGAATGCCACCGTTACGGGCGGTGTGCTTCGCATCCGTTTTCCGGAGGTAAAAGCCGGACAGGCGATTATTTGCGGAATAGCCATCGCCTCTGCTACTTCGAAAGATGGTTTTGCTCTCTTCAATGCTTCTGCGGATGCTGCGATGTGGGCGAATTTCGATACTGACCGGATAGAGAAAACACCCAAAGAAATGCTTCCCGCGGATAAGAATGTTCGTGCGGGTGTGGTGTACGAAGCGGAGGAAGCGATGATTCAGGGTAAGCATCAGCTGAAAGAAGTTCGCGGAAAGAAAGGAGTGTTCTTCATGACCGGTAAAAATGCAAAGTCCGTGAAACAACCGGAAAGCATCTCCTGGCAAATATCTACGGGTGTGGCTCAGGTGTGTGCGTTGCGCTTTAAGTATATGAACGTTTCCTCGCAACCGTGTAAGATACGCCTGCAAGTGATAGATTCCAAGAACATCGTGTTGAAAGAAGATGAACTGACATTCGCGCCTACACCGGGTAAGTGGCGTATGCTCAGCACCACTACCGGAACATATGTCAATGCGGGCAGTTACCGTATTGTGCTTACCGGTGAGTCGATGCCGGAAATGGCGTTTGATGCGCTGGAGGTACAGTAGGTTGCAGGAAGTTGTGTGAGAAAGGGTACAAATCCGCACTTCTTTCGTCCTCATTACAGGTCGTCGTTCTCCGTGGGAGGAGGTGTGCTGCTTCCTTTGCGGAGTGTAAGAACGGTGTCCCTTTTATCTACTTCTTTAATCGGACAATGTAATGAGAATAAGGAAAAGCGGATGGTTGTTGAGTTTTTTGCTCGGTGCAAGTGTACTACATGCGCAGCAAATACATGATTGGGAAAATCATCACCTGCTTCATATAAACCGTGAACCCGCCCGTGCTGTGTTTGTCTCTTTCTGCAATTATCCGGGCGACTGCTCGCTTTCGCTCAACGGACTGTGGAAGTTCCGTTGGGTTCCTACTCCTTCGGAGCGTGTGCCGGACTTCTGGCGCACGGAGTTCGATGATTCGTCATGGGACGATTTTGCCGTTCCCGCCAATTGGGAGAACAATGGCTATGGTACGCCCATTTATGTGTCGGCGGGATATCCTTTCCGTATCGACCCTCCGCGGGTGATGAGCGAGCCGAAAACAAACTATACCACTTACAAGGAACGAAATCCGGTGGGACAGTACCGCCGTATATTCACCCTGCCTGCTGCATGGCATGCGACGGGGGAGACTTTTTTGCGCTTTGAGGGTGTGATGAGTGCATTCTATGTCTGGATAAACGGTATCCGTGCAGGTTACAGTCAGGGAAGTATGGAACCCTCCGAATTCAACATAACCCGTTGGCTCCGGCCGGGTGAGAATCATATCGCCGTGGAAGTTTACCGTTACAGCGACGGTTCGTATCTCGAAGATCAGGATTTCTGGCGTTTCGGCGGTATTCACCGCGACATTACTTTGTTGCATACTCCGGATGTGCGTATACGCGATTTCGTTTTGCGTACCTTGCCTGTCGGGGATACTTATTCCGACTTCCACTTGGAGGTAGATCCGGTGTTGAGTGTGGCAAACGGTGAAACGGGAAAGGGATACGGCGTGCGGGTAAAGCTCTACGATGCCGGGGAAAAGGAAGTAGCTTCCGCCTCGTATGATGCGACGGAATTGCTCGACCTCGAACACAAGGCGGCACGCATGAACGAATGGTTCCCCCAGCGGGGAGGACGTAAATTGGGAAGAATGACCATGCACGTAAGGAATCCGCACAGATGGACGGCTGAGACACCGTATCTATATAAGGCGTTGCTCACGCTGCACGATGCGGATGGGCAGACGGTGCAGCAGATTGTGCAGCGTGTGGGATTCCGTTCGGTGGAGATAAGAGGGGGCAGCCTATTGATAAACGGACAGCCGGTGAGACTGCGCGGAGTGAACCGGCATGAACATGACCCCCGTCTGGCGCGTGTGATGACGGAGGAACGTATGTTGCAAGATATCCTGTTGATGAAGCGTGCCAACATAAATGCGGTGCGTACGAGCCATTATCCGAACGTGTCGCGTTGGTATGAATTGTGCGACAGCCTCGGTCTCTATGTGATGGACGAGGCAGATATCGAGACACATGGGCTGCGGGGAACGCTTGCCAGCATGCCCGACTGGCATCAGGCATTCATGGACAGGGCGGTGCGCATGGCCGAACGAGACAAGAATCACCCTTCGGTCATTATCTGGAGCATGGGCAACGAAAGCGGCTATGGACCTAACTTTGCCGCGATTTCCGCTTGGTTGAAGGAGTTTGACGGAACGCGTCCCGTGCATTACGAAGGTGCCCAGGGTACCGATATGCAGCCCGACCCTTATACGGTGGATATGATCAGTCGATTCTATCCGCGTTTGAAACAAGAGTATCTTAATCCCGGTATTCCCGAGGGAACCGACAAGGAACGTGCTGAGAACGCCCGTTGGGAACGCTTGTTGGAAATAGCCGAACGCGCGGGAGACGACCGCCCGGTGCTTACTAGCGAATATGCACACTGCATGGGCAACGCTTTGGGTAATCTGGATGAATATTGGAGGGAAATATATTCACATCCGCGTATGTTGGGCGGCTTTCTTTGGGACTGGTCGGATCAGGGATTGTATAAGACCTTGCCGGACGGCAGAGTGATGATTGCTTACGGTGGAGACTTCGGCGATTACCCCAACCTGAAATCTTTCTGTTTTAACGGTGTGGTGATGAGTGATCGTGAGCTCACACCCAAATATTGGGAGGTGAAAAAAGTGTATGCTCCCATCGGCTTTACGCTTACGGACGGAGTACTGACGGTCATCAACTGCAATCATCACACGTCATTTGCTGGCTACCGTTGTCTCTGGACGCTGTTTGAGAATGGGCGGGCTGTGAGAAAAGGTGAACTTGCCCTGCCCGATACTCCTCCGGGAGGTGTCTCGGAGATACCGCTGCCCGTGAACGGTATCGATATAAAGAAAGATGTACATCTGCGTCTGTCCGTAGTACTCAGGTCGGATACGGATTGGGCGTCTGCCGGGCACGAGGTGGCGAGTGAACAAATAACGTTGAATGCCAATCCGCATGCCGTAATAGTCGATGACCGTCCCGGGCGAACACGGCGTTCGCATACGGCGTTGCATCGCATGGGGCGGACATGGTTCCAACCTTTCCGGGCTCCTACCGACAATGACAGAGGGTTTGGCAACTGGCTTGCAAAAGACTGGAGACAGCATGCTGTGGATGTACCCCAACAACCCGACACGATTTCGGTAGAAGAAAACCGGGAAGCGGATGGTACACGGGTTCAGACCTATACCGTGCGTTACAACTATGCCAAAGGAGCAGTGAAGGTTTACTCCGTGTGGCGTACGTATATCGATGGTACGGTGGATTTGTTGCAGGAATATACACTGTTGGGCGAATTGCCCGAACTGCCCCGTCTGGGTAGTGCTTTCGCGCTGGACGGCTCGTACTCCAATCTTTCATGGTACGGGCGAGGTCCGTGGGAAAACTATCCCGATAGAAAAACCTCTTGCTTCATAGGACATTGGGTAAGTACGGTCGAAGAACAGTACACACCCTATCCCCGTCCGCAAGACAGTGGTAACCATGAGGAGACGGTTGAAGTCCGTCTGACAGACAATAAAGGCAGGGGAGTGCGTATCACGGCTCTGGAAACTCCGTTCTCTTTCTCGGCATTGCCTTACACGGTGCATGATATTTATGTAGCCTCTCATCACCATGAACTTACGCCGCGAAAAGAGGTAATTTTGAGTCTGGACGCCGCTGTGCTCGGACTCGGAAATGGAAGTTGCGGTCCCGGAGTGTTGAAGAAGTATGCCATCGACAAGCAGCAGAAGCACCGTTTGCATGTACGTTTCAGTCTGCTAAAGTAAATAATCCCGGTTCGGAACAGGCAAGGAATCCGGGAAACCAGTCTGGACCGGGCTGATTTTCCTCCGTTGCAGGTAAGGCTGGGAGATGTCCGCAGTATGTGGAAAAACGACACAGGCACGGTACTCGAACCGGACGGGTGTGCTGCTCGAACCCCACGGGCACGGTTCACGAACCCTGCGGGCATGGTGCGGGAGTATCCTTGGCTGTTTTATAATGAATTGATTATTAGTTGATTGAATAATATATAAAAATCCTCTTCGCGAGAGAGATGAATATCTTATCCCGGACTCGGGTAAAATATTCCGGAAATATAGCCTGTCTCTCAGAAGAGTATGATAAGTCCGTATACAGTCGCAAAGAAAAAAATGGAATGAACGATAATACAGGAAAGAATAAATTGATACAGATGAAAAAACAAATTCGCTTGTCGCAACGAACCGCCGGCTCGTTGCTCGGAAACATACTCAAGAGGAAACGTACGGCGATGTTTTGCGTACTCTCCGCCTTGGCTGCCGGCACATGGGCACAGTCTGCCGTAACAGGAAACGATGCTCGGGAAACGGAGCGTGTGTATCTTTCGGGCAGGGGATGCGACGATATGGTACAGTGGGATTTCTTTTGTACCGGTGGAAACAAATCCGGTGTATGGACCAAAATAGGAGTTCCCTCTTGTTGGGAACTGCAAGGTTTCGGAACTTTCCAGTATGGAATGCGATTCTACGGCAAGGCTTTCCCCGAAGGCATTGCGGATGAGAAAGGAATGTATAAGCATGAGTTCCATCTGCCAGCTTCGTGGAATGGCAGGCAGGTGGAACTGGTGTTCGAGGCGGCGATGACGGACACCGAAGTGAAAATAAACGGTCGTAAGGCGGGAGCAATTCATCAGGGTGGATTTTACCGTTTTGTGTATGATGTGAGCGACCGTGTGTTTTTCGGTAACAAGAAGAATCTGTTGGAGGTTACAGTCAGCAAAGAGAGCACCAACGCCGGAGTCAACCTTTCCGAGCGGCGTGCCGACTATTGGAATTTCGGCGGTATCATCCGTCCGGTGTTCATGGTGGCCAAGCCCTCGCGGAACATTCATCATGTGGCGATAGATGCGGGAGCTGACGGATGGTTTCGGGCCGATTGCCATCTGAACAGGGCGGTGGCGGGTGCCAAAGTACAAACTGTGATTACCGATGTTCGCGGTAAGGTGCAGGGGAAGACTACTGCTGACGTGCGCGATGGAAGCGACCGCGCACAGGTGAGCATGCACCTCGCTTCGCCCGGACTGTGGACAGCCGAAACGCCTCATCTCTACACCGCAACGTTTACACTGCTCGACGAGAGCGGCAGAATACTGCATGTAGAACGCCGGAAGTTCGGTTTCCGTACCGTGGAGACACGCCTTAGCGACGGGCTTTATATCAATGGAAAAAGAGTGATGGTGCGAGGCGTGAATCGTCATAGTTTCCGTCCCGAAACCGGACGAACCCTCAGCAAAGCCAAAAATATAGAGGATGTGTTGCTCATCAAGAGCATGAACATGAATGCCGTTCGTCTCAGCCATTACCCCGCCGATCCGGAATTTCTCGAAGCGTGCGACAGCCTCGGCTTGTACGTAATGAACGAGTTGAGCGGTTGGCACGGCAAACACGAAACCATTGTGGGGCGCAAACTCGTCAGAGAGATGGTGACGCGCGACGTCAATCATCCGTCGGTGATATGGTGGAGCAACGGAAACGAACAGGGGTGGAATACCGAACTCGATGGAGAATTCCACAAATACGATCCGCAGAAACGTCCCGTATTGCACCCGCAAGGTAACTTCGGAGGATATGAAACCATGCATTACCGTTCCTATGGCGAAAGTCAGAACTATATGCGTCTGCCTGAAATCTTCATGCCCACCGAGTTTCTGCACGGACTCTATGACGGCGGACATGGAGCCGGGCTGTACGACTATTGGGAAATGATGCGCAAGCACCCCCGTTGTGCGGGAGGCTTTCTCTGGGTGTTGGCAGACGAGGGAGTGAAGCGTGTGGACATGGGCGGCGTGATAGACAATGTGGGCAACTTCGGCGCCGATGGTATAGTGGGTCCGCATCATGAAAAGGAAGGAAGCTACTATACCGTGAAGCAGGTGTGGTCGCCCGTACAGGTAATGAATACACCCGGTGCCGGGTTCGATGGTACGTTGCAGCTCGAAAACCGTTATGACTTTCTGAATCTCAATACATGCAGTTTTACCTACCGGTATGTGCAATTGCCGGTATCGGGGGGTAAAGAAACGAAACTACTGAAGCAAGGCGAACTGAGAGGACCCGACGTACCTGCCCGTATGACGGGAGTATTAACCATTCCTCGTCCGGTGGAAGCGGCAAACGCACTGCTTGTCACGGCTACGGATGCTACCGGGCATGAACTCTTTACATGGAGCTACGTGCTGAAGAGTGTTTCGGAGATGGAGGGCAGCAGCCGGGCTACTGATTCTCCCATTAATGTCTCAACTCCTTCTTATACGCAAACGCAGGAGGCCTTGATCGTGCAGGCGGGCGGGCGCACTTTTACCTTCAGTCCCCATGACGGTTGTTTGCGGAAGGTCGAAGTGGAAGGTCGTGTCATCAGTCTATCCGGCGGACCGCGTTTTGTGGCAGCCAAGCGTGCCGACCGCTCCATGGATCAATTCTACAACCATGACGATCCGAATGCAGAGAAGAAAAAAACGCAATATACTCTCTTTGAGGATGCCGGACATTTCACCGGTTTCTCCATGCAGGAAGCCGGCAATTCCCTGACAGTGACCGCCGCTTATCGCCTGGGTTGTTTCGACAGGGCTGTGTGGCGTTTCTTTGCCGATGGAAGTGTGGAACTCGACTTCGAATACAATTTTGGCGGAGTGGTAGACCTCATGGGAGTTATGTTCGACTATCCCGAGTCCGAGGTGCTGAGTAAACGCTGGGTAGGCGACGGTCCTTTCCGCGTGTGGCAGAATCGTCTGCACGGACCTCAAACGGGTTATTGGGAAAACGATTATAACGACCCTGTACCAGGCGAGAGTTTTGTTTACCCGGAGTTCAAAGGTTATTTTGCCAATGTGCACTGGATGGAACTTCGCACGAAAGAAGGAGCGATATGTATAACCAACCATACACCGGGAAGTTATGTGGGAGTGTATCAGCCTCGTGACGGACGCGACGAACTGCTCTACACATTGCCTCATACGGGGATAAGCATTATGAAAGTGATTCCTCCAGTGAGAAACAAAGTAAATACGACCGACCTCATAGGTCCCTCCTCGCAACCTTTCTGGGCGGAGGGTGTCTATAAAGGGAAATTAAAACTTGAGTTTCATTGATTGATGCAGGCGTTGAATACCGCTTATGTGGAATTTATCTTCGAGGAATATGCGACAACAGATAAACAGACTGTTTTGTGTGGGATGTTTTTCCCTTTTTACTGCTCTCTTCTCTTTGGCTCATCCGCTTTCAGAGAAAGAAAACAAGGATGGAACAACCGGAGGTACACTCCGTAACGGCTTTACCGCAGAGGAACAAACAAATAACATAAGTGTTTCCAGTGCCGATAGAGACAAGCTATGGCAATCCACTTGGCAGATGCCGTACGGACATTTGCTGGAAGACATTCGTCCGTGGACATTCTGGTACTGGATGTACGGAGCGGTTTCAGCGGAAGGAATCACTGCCGACTTGGAGGCTATGCGAGAGGTAGGATTGGGTGGAGCTTACCTGATGCCTATCAAGGGAACGGCGGAGGGACAGGCATACGATGGAACGGCGCAGCAACTTTCGCCACATTTCTGGGAACTGGTGAAACATAGTATGCGGGAGGCAGACCGTCTGGGACTTAAACTCGGGATGCACATATGCGACGGATTCGCACTTGCGGGTGGTCCGTGGATAACACCCGGAGAGTCCATGCAGAAAGTGGTGTGGAGCGATACGGTGGTTGCGGGCGGTAACCTGAAGCGCCTGAAGCTTCCGCTTCCCGAAGCATATCAGGGATATTATGAAGACATTGCCACTTACATTATCCCGCTGGAGAAGCAACCTGAGAATACAACCCTGCTTCCCGTGGTGACGGTGGAGAGTTTGGCGTCGGGGCAGGGAGTGGATACCTCGAAAACGGTGAACAGGGACGAACAAGGAGTGATTCGCTCGTCTTATCCTTGCCGGATACAGTATGAATATCCTTCTCCTGTGACGTGCAGCAACGTGGAAATTATTCTCAGCGGGAATAACTATCAGGCTCATCGCTTGAAAGTGCTTGTGAGCGAAGACGGACAGAATTACCGATTGTTGAAACAGTTGGTTCCCGCACGTCACGGATGGCAGAATTCTGATTCTCATTCCACTCATGCCTTGCCTCCTGCAACGGCCCGTTTCTTCCGTTTTGAGTGGACGCCGCAAGGTTCGGAGCCGGGTAGCGAAGATTTGGATGCAGCCAAGTGGAGACCGAACTTGAAGATAAAAGATATAGTCTTGCACACTGCTCCCCGCATTCATCAGTGGGAGGGGAAAGCCGGTTTTGTGTGGAGAGTGGCGGAAAGCACAACAAAATCTGAAATAGATGACGCTGCTTGTGTGTCGTCTGCTGAATTGCGGAGGGTGGCTCTGAACGAAGGGTGTCTTACCGTCCGCCTACCCAAAGGTAAATGGAGAATACTCCGCATGGGGCATACCTCTACGGGGCACACCAATGCTACGGCAGGGGGAGGGAAAGGGTTGGAGTGCAGCAAATTCGACGCAACT
The DNA here is from genome assembly GCA_041855205.1 of Bacteroides sp. Lineage (GTDB taxonomy): Bacteria > Bacteroidota > Bacteroidia > Bacteroidales > Bacteroidaceae > Bacteroides. The sequence goes on along the minus strand of JBHADT010000136.1, from coordinate 21,568 downwards.
ATTGTAAGAAAACAATTCGACCATTGGTTTGCCCGCGCCTTTCGAGACACGGACCCGGTGTTGGCTCGCCGGGTGCTGAAATATATACATGTGGATAGTTGGGAGTGTGGCACCCAAAACTGGAGCAAAGGTTTTGCGGAGACTTTCGGCAGGCGTTACGGATACGATTTGCTTGCTTATCTTCCCGTACTTGTCGGTGTGCCTGTGGATACGGCAGAACGTAGCGAACGGATATTGCGCGACGTGCGTACGCTGATGGGAGAGTTGGTGACCGATGTGTTTTACACGACGTTGGCAGATTGCGCCCGTGAGTACGGATGTCGCTTCTCAGCCGAGTGTGTGGCTCCTACTATGGTCTCCGACGGTATGATGCACTATCGTGAGGTAGACCTGCCCATGGGTGAGTTTTGGCTGAATAGCCCCACGCATGACAAACCTAATGATATGCTGGATGCCATTAGCGGAGCACATATATATGGTAAGAACATCGTTCAGGCGGAAGGATTCACCGAACTAAGAGGTGTGTGGGATGAAGATCCCGCCATGTTGAAACCTCTGTTGGACAGAAACTATGCCTTGGGCATCAATAAACTTTTCTTCCATGTATACACGCACAATCCGTGGCTCGATCGCAAACCGGGCATGACGCTCGACGGAATTGGGCTTTTCTTCCAGCGGAATCAGACGTGGTGGAGAGAGAGCAAGGCTTTTGTCGATTATATGACACGATGCCAGATGCTGTTGCAATATGGTCGCCCTGTGGCGGATATAGCCGTATTCACGGGCGAGGAGATGCCACGCCGGGCGATGCTTCCCGAACGTCTGCTGCCTGCGTTGCCCGGTATTTACGGGGCAGAACGGGTGGAGAGCGAACGTTTACGTCTTGCCAACGAGGGGCAACCTATCCGTGTCCGTCCGGTAGGAGTCGCTCACTCGGCCAATATGGCAGATCCGGAATGTTGGGTCAATCCTCTGCGAGGGTATGCCTACGATTCATTCAATAAAGACGCCTTGTTGCGCTTTGCCACGGTCGAAAACGGGCGTATGGTGCTACCGGGGGGTGCCTCGTACAAAGTATTGGTGTTACCTGCCGCTCATCCCATGAATCCGGACAATCTTCCTTTGTCACCTGAAGTGGCGGACAGAGTGGAGGAGTTGCGGAAAGCCGGTGTGCTGATACTTGAATTGCCGTATGAAGAAGATGACTTCTCGCTTTACGGATTGGAACGGGATGTCGTATTGCCTGCCGACGTGGCTTATACGCATCGCAGCGGAGCGGAATACGAAGTTTATTTTATAGCCAATCAACAACCTGAGGCACGTGTCTTTACCGCCTCTTTCCGGGTGGAAGGGCGTTCTCCCCAGCTGTGGGATGCTGTGCACGGAACGCTCTCCTCGCCTGCCGCGTGGAAGCCGGAGGGGAACCGTACGGAGGTTGTTTTGTCTCTGCCTGCATACGGTTCGGTGTTTGTGGTATTCCCTTCTTCTTCCGGCTTGCCCGGTGTGGCGGATACCGCATCGGCAGTAAAGATGCAGGGTATACATCATGGAACGGCGGAGCGAAAAACGTCTTTAGACGTTAAGGAATGGACGGTGTACTTCCATGAAACCGGGAAGACGTTGGTGCGCTCCACACTTTTCGACTGGAGCAAGGAGACGGACGAGAATGTAAGGTATTATTCGGGACGCGCCACCTACGCGGGTTCGTTCGTGTGGAAGGATGCTTCCGTGGCAAAACGGATGTTCCTGCGTTTGGGGAACGTATCCAATGTGGCTACGGTGCGTGTCAATGGAGTGGAGTGCGGTGTTGCCTGGACAGCTCCGTACGAAGTGGACGTTACCGGTGCGCTAACTCAAGGAAACAATAAGCTTGAGGTGGACGTTACCAATACGTGGGCGAACGCACTGCGGGGAGCCGATCAGGGAAAAGCTCCCTTTCCGGGCATATGGACCAATGCCAAATATCGTCTGCCGGGAAATACGCTGTTGCCTGCCGGCTGGTTGGGACCTGCGGAGCTCATCGTAAAAGACTGAAAGAATCCGCAAACGGGCAGATACATGCATATTGTCACTCTGGGTCTGGGATAAGTTTTTTCAATACACTTGAGAATCTTTTCTTTTATTTGTTGTAAGTTTATGATAAACAGTGTATTATTGAATCCGGTAAAATCTGTATATACCGCACTCGTATGGTTCCGGGTACGGAACGGGTGTGGTTCGGGAACCGTACCCGTGTGGTGAGAGTACCGTTCCCGTGTGGTTCTCCCGATATACTGCGGGTGTGTTTTTCGAAGTTTCTTTCTCATCCCGAACCGGTGTTATCATCAACATAATATGTTATAGGTGAACTTGTCATGAAATAAACTTTTATTCAAAGCATTCGACACGGAATATCTAAATACATCGCAAATGAATATAAAAAAAACAATGTGCCTCTCCCTTGCCATGTGGCTGATGGGAGCGGTTGTGAAAGCGGAAGTACGTCTGCCGGCTTTCTTTTCGGACGGCATGGTGATGCAGCAGTCTACACGTGCCAGTCTATGGGGTACGGCAACTGCCAATTGCAAAGTAAAGGTGACCACGGGTTGGGATAAAAAGACACACGTAACCGCCTCGGACGAAAATGGGGCGTGGAAACTTGACCTCGATACCCCGCCCGCCGGAGGTCCGTATGATATAATCTTCGATGACGGGAAACGGACAGTCATTAAGAATATTCTGATGGGCGAACTATGGATTTGTTCGGGGCAGAGCAATATGGAGATGCCGATGAAAGGTTTCAAGAATCAGCCGGTGGAGAATGCGGCGATGGATGCACTGCGCAGTCGCAGCGACAGAATGCGGCTGTTTACGGTGAAGAGAAACTCTTCGTTCACACCCTGTACGGATGTAACGGGCGAATGGCAGTCCGCAACTGCCGAAACCGTGCGTGAATTCAGCGCCACGGCTTTCTACTTTGGCAGGATGCTGCAAGAACAGTTGGACGTGCCCGTCGGTCTTATCGTGGCGGCATGGGGAGGTTCCGCCTGCGAGGCATGGATGACAGCCGATTGGCTGAAAGCGTTTCCGGCGGCGAAAATCCCGGGCTCGGAAGCGGATATCAAGTCGAAAAACCGTACGCCCACCGTACTTTACAACGGAATGCTGCATCCGCTTATCGGAATAGCGATGCGAGGTGTCATATGGTATCAGGGCGAAGACAACTATAACCGGGCATCTACCTATGCCGATATGTTCAGTACGCTGATCAAAGGCTGGAGAGCAGAATGGGGAAGAGGAGAGTTCCCTTTCTACTACTGTCAGATAGCTCCTTACGAATATGCGCTGGTTACGGCTCCGGGACAGGAGGTCATCAATTCGGCTTACCTGCGCGAACAGCAGGCGAGGGTGGAGCACATGGTACCTAATTCAGGCATGGCGGTGCTGATGGATACGGGTATGGAAAACTGTATTCATCCCATGCGAAAAAAAGATGCCGGTGAGCGTTTGGCTCGTTTGGCATTGGTGAAGACCTATGGACTGAAGGGCTTGACGGCGGAAAGCCCCTATTATAAGGAAATGACGGTAAAAGGCGATACGGTGGAAGTGAGCTTTGAACGTGCGCCGATGTGGGTAAACGCCCGGGGAAAGGAACTGAAGAACTTTCGACTTGCCGGTGAAGACCGTGTGTTTCATCCGGCCAAAGCGTGGATCGAACGCAGCAAAGTGTGTGTGAAAAGCGAGCAGGTGCCTCGTCCGGTTGCCGTGCGTTATGGCTTTGAAAACTATGTAGAAGGCGATTTATTCGGTGAAGACCTTCCGGTTTCTTCTTTCCGTTCGGACGATTGGTAAAAACGAATAGTCAGGTATAAGGAAATATTTTGCCGATGAATACTTTGTTAGCTTCTCTCTCGTCGTTTCATGGTTTTAGGGAAATCGTTCGTCTCGTATTTCTCCCGTTCTGTCTGTTCTTGTGGCAGCCGCTTTTGTATGCACAAGCCGATTATGTGTGGCATCAGCCGAGCCGGAACTCTTCGGAGTCTATGCCTTGTGGCGGTGGCGATGTGGGTATGAACGTATGGGTGGAGGATGGTGATATCCTGTTTTATCTCTCCCGCAGCGGCTCGTTCGACGAGAATAATACACTGCTGAAGCAAGGGCGTTTTCGCCTGCGGCTTTCTCCTAATCCATTGAAAGATTGTACGGACTTCAAACAGACGCTTCACCTGAAAGACGGTTGTGTCTCCATTGCAGGTGGAGGTGTGAAAGTAAATCTGTGGGCGGATGTCTACAAGCCCGTGGTGCATGTGGAGGTCAGCAGCGGGCGGGCGCTCGCTCTTCATTCTTTCTATGAGAATTGGAGGACGGAGGACCGCGGTATGACAAAGACCGAAGCGCAACAATGTTCCTATAAATGGATTCTTCCTAAGGATTGCCTTACCACTAAAGATTCCGTGCGTGCAGACCATGCTTCCATTACTTTCTATCATCGGAACCCGGAGCATACCGTATTTGATTTCGCCGTGGAGCAACAGGGACTTCAAGCTGTCCGCACGGAATTGTACAATCCCATTCGGAATTTAACTTTCGGAGGTCGTATGACGGGAGACTTTATTTACTCCGGCATACATCAGGGCAACTACATGGACACTCCCTACACTGCCTGGGAGTATATAAGCAGGCGTTCCTCCCGCAATCACTTTCTGCAGATAACATTGCATGCAGGGCAGGAAGAACCGGAATTGTGGGAGTCTCGCCTGAAACAGACAATGGAACGTGTGAACCGCAGACAGGATAAATCCGTGAGCCAGAAGTGGTGGAACGCCTATTGGGAGCGCAGCTTCATACGCTTACCGGACAACGTGCGGACGGTACAGACCAATGATACGCTTTCCATAGCTTATGCCAAGGCATTCCGTAACTACACGCTTTTCCGCTATATGCTGGGGTGTAACGCACACTCCGCATGGCCTACCAAGTTCAATGGCGGACTGTTCACCTTTGATCCTCGTTCGGTGGACGGGAAGATTCCCTTCACTCCCGACTTTCGCCGCTGGGGAGGCGGTACGCACACTGCACAGAATCAACGCCTCGTCTATTGGGCAATGCTGAAGAACGGAGACTCCGACCTGATGAAACCCCAGTTCGATTACTATTTGCGCATACTACCCGTTGCGGAAGCACGCAGCCGCATCTATTGGGGGCATTCGGGAGGTTGCTTCGCCGAACAGATTGAAAACTTCGGTTTACCCAATCCGGCGGAATACGGCAATAAGCGTCCGCCGTACTTCGACCCGGGAGTAGAGTACAACGCATGGTTGGAGTACGAATGGGATACGGTACTGGAATTTTGCCTAATGATACTCGAAACCGGAAGCTATGCCGGTGCGGACGTAACCCCGTACTTCCCTCTGATTGAAAGCGCGCTTACTTTCTTCGATGAGCATTACCGCTTTCTTGCCCGCCATCGCGGACGCCGGGAACTTGACGGAGAGGGCAAACTTGTGCTTTTTCCCGGTTCAGCCTGTGAAACCTATAAGATGGCTTACAACGCTTCATCTACCGTGGCGGCTTTACGCAGCGTACTGCAAAAGTACGGGCGTAAGGATGACATGCTGCAACGCATACCCGGCATTCCTTTGCACACGATAGATGGTAAGGAAATGATTGCCCCCGCCCGATTATGGGAACGGGTGAACAATACGGAAACGCCACAACTCTATCCCGTGTTTCCCTGGCGTATCTATGGTGTGGGGAAGGAGGGCTTGGAGATAGCTCGCAATACCTACCTTCATGATGTCGATGCCTGCAAATTCCGTTCGCACATCGGTTGGAAGCAGGATAATATCTGGGCGGCCTGTCTGGGGCTGACCGAAGAGGCGGAACGGCTTACACTGATGAAACTTGCAGACGGACCTTACAGATTTCCCGCATTCTGGGGACCGGGATACGATTGGTCTCCCGACCATAATTGGGGCGGAAGCGGTATGATAGGACTTCAGGAGATGTTGTTGCAGGAGGCAGACGGCAAATTGTTGTTACTGCCTGCCTGGGACAGACGGAGGGATGTACACTTCAGACTGCATGCCCCGGGGAAAACCGTTGTGGAACTGGAGTTGAAAGGTGGTGAGGTGACCCGGCTTTCGGTAACACCCCGTGAGCGGGAGAAAGATATTGTGTTGTTTACACGCTAATAACTTTAGAATGATATGAGAAAGACGTTGTTTCTTTTGTTTGTCTTGCTGTCTCTTTTCCGGGCAGCATACGCAGCGGAATATTCCGTTGCCGGCTTCTTCCCTTTGGCGGAGAGCGGACGGATGGTTTATAATTTCAATCCCGGATGGAAGTTCCATAAGGGGGATGTAAAGGGTGGCGAGTTGCCGTCGCTCGATGACAGCGGCTGGGAGACCGTGTCTACTCCGCATACGGTGGAACTGACACCGGCGGAAGCCAGCGGATGCCGTAACTATCAGGGTCCCGCATGGTACAGAAAACGCTTCGTGGTACCTGCCGAAATGAACGGAAAGACGGTGACGCTGCATTTCGAAGCGGCAATGGGAAAACAAGAGGTCTACCTGAACGGACAAAAGGTTCAGGAGCATGTGGGAGGTTATCTTCCCTTTACGGTAGACTTGACCAAAGCGGGGATACAAGCCGGTGATACTTGCCTGATTGCTGTGATGACCGATAATTCGGACGACAAAGATTATCCTCCGGGCAAGCGACAGTACACACTCGACTTCTCATATCACGGCGGCATCTACCGGGATGTGTGGATGATAGGCAAATCTCCCGTTTGCATCACCGACGCGGTCGATGCCGATAAAGTAGCGGGAGGCGGTGTTTTCATATATTCCGACCGCGTCGGTCCGGAATCTGCCGAGATATACGTACAGACCGATGTTGCGAACAATGGCCTCAAGAGTCGAACCATCCGGGTGGAAACAACGCTTATGGACTCCGCTGGACTTAGTGTGAAACGGGTAAGGAGTTCAATTACGCTCCGTGCGGGTGAGACTCGTGCGCTTACCCAGCGCATTTCCGTCCGTAATCCGAAATTATGGTCGCCCGAATCACCTTACCTCTACCGTGTGGCTTCCCGCATAACGGAAGGAGGCAAGTCGCTGGACGGTGGTATTACCCGTGTGGGCATCCGTTCTTTCGCTTTCGACCCCAAACTGGGCTTTTTGCTTAATGGCAAACCTTACGGGCAGCTTGTAGGCGCCAACCGGCATCAGGATTTTGCCTATGTAGGCAATGCCATGCCCGACAACCAGCAGTGGCGTGATGCCAAACGCCTGCGCGATGCGGGTTGTACCATCATACGTACGGCGCATTATCCGCAAGACCCTTCTTTTATGGATGCTTGCGATGAGTTGGGATTGTTCGTGATAGTAGCTACTCCCGGTTGGCAATATTGGAACAAAGACCCTGAATTCGCCCGTTTGGTTCATCGCAATACGCGCGAGATGATAAGGCGGGACCGCAACCATCCCTCCGTGCTCTTGTGGGAACCTATTCTGAATGAAACCCGTTTCCCGGAAGACTTCGCCCTCGAAGCCTTGCAGATAACGCGAGACGAATATCCCTTTCCCGGGCGACCGCTTGCCGCAGCCGATGTGCATTCCGCAGGTGTAGCCGGACACTATGATGTTGTGTACGGATGGCCCGGTGACGACGAGAAAGAAAATCGTCCGCGCCAATGCATCTTTACCCGCGAGTTCGGCGAGAATGTGGACGACTGGTATGCGCACAACAATAACAACCGTGCAAGCCGCAGTTGGGGGGAGCGTCCGTTGCTGGTGCAATCGCAGTCGCTGGCACAAAGCTACGATGAGATGTTCCGCACCACCGGACAGTTTGTGGGAGGTGCGCAGTGGCATCCTTTCGACCATCAGCGCGGCTATCATCCCGACCCTTATTGGGGAGGTATATACGATGCTTTCCGCCAACCCAAATACGCCTATTATATGTTTCGCAGCCAGTCGCCCGCCGGCTTGCGGCATCCGTTGGCTGAGAGCGGTCCGATGGTCTATATCGCCCATGAAATGAGCCAGTTTTCAGATGCCGATGTAGTGGTATACAGCAATTGCGATTCCGTGCGGCTTACGGTTTACGACGGCGAACGGTCGGTAACGCTTCCTGTAATTCATGCCAAGGGACACATGCCCAATCAGCCCGTGGTGTTCAAGGATGTATGGGACTTTTGGCAAGCCCGTGAATACAGCTACAAGCAGAAGAACTGGCAGAAGGTGAACATGGTGGCGGAAGGAATCATAGCCGGCAAAGTGGTGTGTACGCACAAGCGGATGCCGGCGCGTAGAAGCACCAAGTTGCGCCTTTACGTAGACACGGAGAATCGTCCGCTGCTTGCCGACGGGGCGGACTTTGTGGTAGTGGTGGCGGAAGTGACCGACGATAGCGGTAACGTACGCCGTCTGGCAAAAGAGAATATCCGCTTTGAGGTACAGGGCGAGGGCAAGATCATAGGCGACGCCTCCATTCATGCCAATCCGCGTGCGGTGGAGTTCGGGTCCGCTCCCGTATTGATTCGCTCTACCCGGAAAGCCGGAAAGATAAAAGTGACGGCGCAGGTCGAGTTCGAAGGAACCCATGCACCTACATCGGCGGAAATAGAGTTTGAGAGCGTCCCCTCCGTCACTCCTTACTGCTTCTTGGAGCAGCATGCTGCGAATGCGACGCGGCGGATGAGTGATGCGCCCGGCGACACGGGCGGACAGGTTCGCTTGAGCGATACCGAAAAGCAAGAACTTCTTGATGAGGTGGAGCGTCAGCAAACAGAATTCGGTACGGGAAAGTAATCTTTTTTATGTCTGGAAATAAAATCTTTCAATCTGTTTAAATGGTTGATATATAGTGTATTATTGGAAGGTCGAAATGTGATTCGTACGGCACGGGTGCGGCTCTTTTACCATGCCTGTGTGGTACTTTTACCATACCCGCTTCGTATTTCTAAGGCGCCCGTCTTGTTTTTCTGACGGACACACAGCATATTTCCGGGAACAGGCGGATGTACCCTTGGGATACGGATGCTGTGAGTTGGCTTCGCCCATGCTCTGCGACAGAAAGAGAAACTCTCATCGGAACACGGCACCGACTCCGTCCGGAAGATTTTTAAGCATCCGGGGTAAAGCAATGCTTTACCGATAATTGGAGAACTAATCCTGTTTCCGTATCTTTGAAACCGAATATGAACAACTTGATTATGAAGAAATTGATACTGCTTGTACTGTGTGTCGGGTTGCCATTCTCCGTCTGGGGCAATTATACCAATATGATTGTGGAACACTACACGGTAGAACAGGGATTGCCCAACAACGTGGTGAACTGTACGCTCAAAGACCGTGACGGTTTCATTTGGTTCGGTACATGGTACGGGTTGTGTCGTTTCGACGGGGTAAAGTTCCGTACATACAACAAGCCCGGAGAGAATGGATCCGACCTGCCCCCGCGTAAGATTCAGCGCATGGTCGAAGACAGGCAAGGCAACATCTGGATAAAGACCATAGACCGTAAGCTCTACGTATTCAACAGGCAGACGGAATGTTTCCATACCGTATATGACGACATGAAGAACTACGCCGGAAACATACAAGTCATCAAGATGCAGACCACTGCGGAGGGAAACGTGCTTCTGCTTACCAAGGACAAAAACCTGCTGCTTGCCGAGATGACGGAGCAGGGGCAGGTAAATATCCGGATATTGTTCGATGCGAGAGACGCCATCAATCCCCGCGACTACAGCCTGAAGAAAAATGTACTGACCGAAACAGAAGATTACATCTGCTGGGTGGGTTCGGAATATAAAATCGGTGCATTCCGTAAAGGAGAAGAGTTGCACACGCGTCCGGTGGATTTTGTGACGAGTAAGATAAACATAGCAGCCGACACCTATTTTACCGCCGTGTATGCCTGGAAAGAGATGCTTTGGGTGGGCGACAACCGGGGAATCTTTTATTGCATAGACACCCGGACGGGAACCGTGAATCGCTATGAGCTTTCCGAAATCAAAGGGAGCATCACCAACCTGCTCGTGCTTCCTTCGGGAATCGTTTACCTCTCCGTTTCGGGGCAGGGCACTTACGAGTACGACCTCGGCGAACGCCGTTTGCAGCGGATAAACGTTCCCTTGTCCGAAAATTTCATAACGTATGCCTGTGTCGACCGTTACGAAAAGATATGGTTTCATGAGAACGAACGTGCCTTGGTCTATTACGATCCGCTGAACCGCGTAGCCAAGCGTTTTCCGTTCACTCCCAATCCCAAACTGGGTTCTTTATATGTGGAAGATGCGGGCGAAAAAGGGATGTTCTTTCTGCTGCCCGACGGTGAGGCGTGGCTCTTCAATCGCGAGCGTCTGTCCATGCTCCCTATTTCGGAGATGAAACAAGTGGCGGATGCGCAGGCGAATCAGAAGTTTCTGCATCTTTTTCAGGATACCGACGGAGTGTTGTGGATGGCTTCGGCTACGCAGGGAGTATACCGCTTCAATTTTCCGAAAAAACAATTCGGACTGAAGACCCTGCCCACACTTGCTGCTGGCGAACAACAGGGCATGCCCGGCGTGCGTGCGCTCTATCAAGCCAAAAATGGAGACATCTGGGTGGGAACCCGCTGGCAGCATGTATACCTGCTCGACAGGAACGGCGATGTGAAACACGTGTTTGCCGGAAACGGAGCGAACAGAATCGGGGTGGCATATCATTTCATGGAAGACGACAAAGGAAACCTCTGGATTTCCACCAAAGGAGACGGACTGCTGAAAGCCGTACCCGATGAATCCTCCCCCGGCGGTTTCCGTTTCACACGTTACCGGAATCAACTTACCGATCTCTCTTCGCTGAGTGGCAACGATGTCTACTTTACTTATCAGGATAGTCACGGGCGCATCTGGGTGGGTTTGCTCGACGGCGGACTGGCGTTGATGGAAGAAGTGGAAGGAAAAACCGTCTTCAGACACAAGTACAACGGTTTTAAGCACTATCCGGGCTACGGGCTGTATATGGAAGTACGTAACATGATAGAGGATAAGGACGGACGTATGTGGGTGGGTACGATGGATGGATTGATCTCTTTCGACAACAACTTCGAACAGGTGGAACAGATACAGTTTGAAACCTACCGGAACGGCAATCGCATGACGTTGGCTTGCAGCGACGTCTATGCGCTTTATTCCGATCACCGCTCGCAACTGTGGGTCAGTGTGTTCGGAGGAGGAGCGAACAAAATGACCGGCTACAACAAGGAACTTCGTCAGCCGGTATTCAAGTCGTACGGCATGCGCGAGGGATGGAATAACGATGTGGTGCTCTCACTCCTCGAAGACAACGACAACCGCCTTTGGTTTGTAACCGAGGGGGGACTATCCTGTTTGGATTCCGAAAGAACACACATACGCAACTTCAATATATACGATGGCTTTCCGGCAGTGAACATGGAGGAGAACACGTTCATGAAGACCTTCGACGGAAAGCTGTGGATAGGTTGTAAACAGGGTATTCTGATTTTCGACCCCAACGCACTGGAAACCTCGCATGTCAACTACAATACCTACATCGTCGATTGTCGCGTAAGCAACCGCGACGTGCGCGAGTTCACCGACCCACCCATAACCGGACGAAGCATCACCTACACCGACCGCATTGTGCTGAAACACAATCAGGCAATGTTCACCATCGAATTCGCCGCGCTCAACTACATCAATCAGAACCGCGTGTCCTACCGCTACATGCTTGAAGGATACGAAAAAGAGTGGCACTACGACGGAAAAAACCGGATGGCATCTTACACCAATGTGCCTGCGGGAACTTATGTGTTCAAGGTGCAAACGCTGGACGAGGCGAACTCCGAGCTTTCGTCCACGCGGACACTTACCGTGGAGATACTTCCTCCCTGGTGGGCAACGGGATGGGCGTATACCGTTTATGCGGTGCTGGGAGTGTTTCTGCTCTTTGTGGCGGTGAAGTTATCTCTGTTCATGATAAAAGTAAAGAACGATATTTATATAGGACAGAAACTTGCCGAACTGAAAATTAAATTCTTTACCAATATATCGCACGAACTGCGTACTCCTCTTACGCTCATACAGGGTCCTATTCAGGAACTTAAAGAGAAAGAGAAACTTTCGGAAAAAGGGTTCCACTATATCGACCTGATGGAGAAGAACACCAAACAGATGTTGCAGCTGGTAAATCAGATTCTCGATTTTCGCAAGATTCAAAATGGAAAGATGCGGCTGCATGTCTCCTGTTTCAGTCTGCGCAGTATGCTCATGGTGTTTGAGAGGGAGTTTCGTATGCTGGCGGAAGAGAAGGAAGTAGACTTCATCTTTCAGTATCCCGACGAGGAGATACGGGTGTGGGCGGATAAGGAAAAACTTGGAATCGTGGTGCGCAACATCTTGTCCAATGCCTTCAAGTTTACTCCTTCGGGTGGAAGTGTTTATGTGACTGCCGGACAGAAAGACGACGGAAAGCATTGCTATCTGCGTGTGGAAGATACGGGTATCGGCATTCCACAAGATAAACTGACGGAGATATTCGAACGTTTTTCACAGGCGGACAATGCCCGTGGAGCCTACTATCAGGGTACGGGTATCGGGCTGGCGTTGTCAAAGGAAATCATTAACCTGCATCATGGTGAAGTGTATGCTGAAAGGCAGGAGAAGCAGGGCACTTGTTTCGTCGTGGAATTGCAACTCGGAAAAGAACATTACACTCCTGCGGAAGTGGACTTCTATGTGGGAGCGGATGATGTGAATGGTGAGGAAGCCATGGACGAGCAGGACTACGAAGAAACGGAATCGGCCAAAGATACCTCGCTGCCCAACCTCCTGATTGTGGACGACAATAAAGACCTGTGCAACATGTTGAAACTGCAATTGGAAGAGCAATACAACGTCTACCTCGCCTACGATGGTGCGGAAGGTATGAAGAAGGTGTATCTCTATCATCCGGACATAGTGGTCACCGACCAGATGATGCCCAACATGGATGGCTTGGAGATGCTCAGGCACATAAGGAAAGATTTCCAGATAAGTCACATCCCGGTTATCATACTTACGGCCAAGGGAGACGATGAGGCGAAGACCGAAGCTATAAGTAGGGGAGCGAATGCCTACATCACCAAACCGTTCAATAAAGATTACCTCATTGCCCGCATCGAGCAGTTGCTCAAAGAACGTAAACTCTTCCGTGAGCGGGTGTGGCAATATCCTGAGCAACAGTCATCTTCCGATAGCTACGAACAGTATCTGGTGAAGAAAGACGTGGAATTTATAGATAAGATTCATCAGGTGGTGGAAGAAAATATGGATAACAGCGATTTCAATATAGACACCATTGCTTCTACCATCGGTTTGAGCCGCTCGGCTTTCTTCAAGAAACTGAAGAGCCTTACCGGACTGGCTCCGGTGGATCTGGTGAAAGAAATCCGCCTGAATAAGTCGGTGGAGCTGATAAAAAACACAGATATGGGAGTGTCGGAGATAGCTTTTACCGTCGGATTCAAGGATTCAGGTTACTTCAGCAAGTGTTTCCGTAAAAAATATGGGCAGACTCCGCGCGAGTATATGAACAGTTGGAGAAAAACCTGATATGTACGAGTCTTTTCCCGTCGGGGGGAGGATATCCGTGTCAGTCGGTTGTTTCTGTGGGATAGGGTAGGTTGAGCGTATGAAAGATACGTTGTTTCAGTTCCATACGTTCTTCTTCGCTGAGAGTGAACTGTGTGGCGTCGTATCTTTCTCGTGCGGGGTTGCAAGCCGTGTGAAAGTCGCTTCCTGAATTCTCCGAGAACAGATTCAGGCTACAGCTTTGGCATAGCTCCGGCTGCCCGGCCGTCCTTTTCGCATGCCCTTTTCGCCGGATAATCTCTTCCGCACGTTTTTCTTTCCCTTTGTTGTTTACTGCCGAATTCACCGCTTTTTTTTATTAGAGACGGATTTCCCGCAGTTTGTGTACTCACAATGAACGTTAAAGAATAAGTCCGGGAAGATAATCCACCGCATGCAACACGATTATCCTGCATGGCGGGTTCTCCGGTAAGGTGCCGGGAGGTAATTCGGGTAGACTGCTATCCGGCGAGTTCGCGCAGTTTCATCACTCCCCGGTGCATCAGGTTGCGGACCGACTGATAGTTCATATTCATAATGACACAGATGTCCTCGTACTTCTTTTCCTCTATATAATATAAGGTAAGGGCTTCCCGCTGACGGGCGGAGAGCTTGTCGAGCAGACGGTTTACCTGTTTGAACTCCATGTCGTTTTTCTCTTTGGTAAGAAAGGTCTGTTCCACATCCTCATCAGAGGAACGGGTATATAGTTCTTCCACCGCTACGTCCGATATGAACATCCGCCGGCGCAGTTCATCGCACAACTTGTTTTTAAGGGAGATAAGCAGATAAGATTTCAGGTTATCGATATTGCCGAGGCAATCCCGTTTGGTGTATAGTTTGACGAAAACATCGTGGATGCAATCTTTTAGCAACTCTTTGTCGGCAGACTGACGGCAACCGTAGTTGAACAGAAGCTGTACATGCATGTCGTACAGTGTGGAAAAAGCCCGATCGTCTCCAGCCAGAAAAGCGGTAAGCAAACAGGCTGTTTTTTCATTCTGATTTTGTGCCATCATATCTTGTGTCTTTAATAGGTTTGGTAAAGAGTAGGTTAATAGAGACCTTTGTTTTATGATGGTACAAAAATACTCGTGAGGAGTGGCTGGCAGTGGTAATTTCTGGTTATTGATATAAAAAAACAGATAACCTGCCAAAAAACATATTCTGCTCGGTACAAAAAAAAAGAAGCACCCTTGTACAAGATATTTGTGACAAAGGTGCTGTAAGTTCGTTCCCCAGTGAGAGTTCTTGTTACGGTAGCTTTTCAAACCAGTATACTCCTCCGCCATTACCCTTGGGATGGAGTTCGTACTCTCCGTCTGCTTTCAGTCGTTTGCTTATCACTTCCGTCTTTCCACTACCGGAAAGTATGAGTTTGAGCCTGTATTTCCCTTTCGTAAGAGGTACGGATATGGGTTTGTCTGAATGGGAATAAATGATACATCCCGTATCAGAATTTACCAATAACTGATAATTTTCGTTCTCGCTGACCTGTGGTTTCATTTTTGCAACGGCTTCCAGAAAGCCGGGGTCGGATACCTGAATCTGTGGGCAAGAGCCTCCGCCCATCAGTATTGCCCAACCCAAAGCCGGATAGTTCTGTGCGTAATAAGTGACCGCCTTTTCGGGGAAGCGTTTGCGATATTCACTAACTGCCTTATATGCTTCCTGATAAGTGGTTTTACCGGTTTTCATTTGTCGCATGTGTTGGCGGGGAGCCATGTTCTTTCCTCCTTCGGGCGCAAAGATTCCGTCGGTCTTGTAGTGCCAGTAGCGAATGTCTATGATGTCTACCGTGTTTGCGTACTGCGGTTCGTTGAGTATGGCGTCCTGTACGTCTTTGGTGGCACTGAGCGCTATCAGTACTTTCTTTCCGGTCTCCCGTTTCCATTCAGCTATCACGTCGAGCCAGAAGCGGACGAAATACAGGGGTCCTGTGTATTCGGCACTGACGAGATGAACTACGTTCGGGCAATCCGCAAGATTATCCAGACATTGGCGGATGTATTGCCTGTGCAGTTGACGGCGCACAGGGTGCTCGATGTCATAGAACATGTCGGCAATGAATATACGTTTATCTCCGGCGAAGGGCACAGGTTCGGGAAAATCCGTAGCGTTTACGTTGTTTGCAGACCTCCACGGCGAATCCACCCAATGGGCACCTGCCTCCAGAATGTTGTGCTGGAAGTAGTGCTGGTGAAAGAGCAGCAAGCCGTTGTCCGCTCCTTTGACAGCAAATTCCCGTAAACGTCCCCAATACCAAAGGTTGGGGCGGGCGAGGTCGTAGCGGCTCAGCCCGTCCCATGCCGTTCCGTTGCCGCTGCGGGCAAAAGGTTGTTCGTAATAAGGAGCCCACGTGTCTCCATCCCGCCGTCGTATCCGTTCGTGGTCATCACGACGCCGGTCGTACCAGAGTCCGTAGTTGTGGTCTAAGACAGCGATTTGTTCCTCAACCATATAATTGACGGTGGAGTCTATGCGGTCGGTAAGTCCGTTTCCTTCCCTCCCGGGAACGAAGCGCGTGATATGCGGTTTGGCTTGCCGCAGGTAATTGCTTCGTAATTTGCCGCTCCACCACGGCACATCGTGCTTGCCTCCGGTAAGTATTTTCCCATCAAACAGGATAAGTCCGTTTGCAAGCGTGATTCCTTTATTATCGTCCTGCCCGTTTGCCGGGTTGTTCGCTTGCCTGTTGAGAATGGAAAGAGGTTGTTTTCCGTCTCGGACGGACGAGACTTTCGGGAATATGGCTTTCTGCAGTCCTTCGGAGTCGAGTGGGGCGGTACACACTGCTTCGTCTATCCACTGCGCCAGAGTGAGGCGGGAGGTGTATGCTTCCTGCGCCATTTTCATGGCGGCTTCTACCGTCGGACTGCTGGTGGCATTGGTGGGGCGAGGAAGTATGCGTGCCTGTGGCGTACAATCCTTACCCAATCGTTCCTGCAATTGCGCATAGAACAAACTACGCGGTTGCACGTGGTTGTTCGATTCGCCCCAATAGCCGTTGCCCGAGAACTGCGCCCAACAACCATATGCGTAGTTGGCAGCATCTCCGGAAGCTGAGAAACATTCGATTTCTGCGGCGGTACATTGCCAGAACATACTGTTGGCGGCATTCCATCCCGTGCCGTTCTTGTCTTGTCCCAGATTCTTAAAGGTAAGATTATGCCCGTCTATATCCACGATGTCGAAGAGTACCCCGCAAGCCCATGAGCCTACCGAACCGCTGAATCCCAGTGTTTCCTCCGCCTCGCACTGTACAAAGGCGTTGGGACCTGCGGCGCAGTATCCCGTGCTGAAGTCGTGAATGCCGTGGCGGGAATAACACCGTTGGAAAAGCGTCTGCTGTCCCATCGTGTGGAAAGTCTGCCGGCGCATGCCGCCCGTTTCCGATACGGGGTCGGTGGACTTGCAATCCTCTACCGTGATTTTAGATCCGGTGGGCTGCACCATCACCGCACTGCCGGCAAAATGCCTGAAGTTCACCATCCTCACCCAGCAATTTTCGGCATGCTCGATGGAGATTCCCGTCCAGCAATGCGCCTCGTCTTTAGGGAAATTGCTGTCATAGTCTGAAATGAGTGTCATGTTCTCCACGCCACAGTTGCTGATACGTCCGTTCCATTCGTAACGCAGGAGAAGAGCTTTCTCCCGGTGCATGTCGATGGCTGCCGTAAGCGGTGCGTCCAGCGTGATGCGGTGGCTTGCGGAGAGGCTCACCGTTCTGTCCCACACCAAATCGGCTTCGCCCGGTTTCCATCCCAGCGCGCTGATTCCTCCTCCGTAGATATCGCAGCCTATGGAAGCAATCCATTCCTTGCTTGAGGTGCGTATGACAAGTATTCGTTCGCCCTTCTCAGGAATGGAAGAGCCGGATAACGACAAGGAGGAAGCGTTCACGGGCAGATATTCGTTTGTGATGACGAGGGTGTCGGTGATGCGGCGGTTGTCTACCCCCTCCACATATAGCAGGGCGCTGCGGTCTGTCCCTGTTTTTTTCAGTATGGTCTGTTCGCGGTGCATACCCCGTAACACGATTCCCGATGCCGAAATGCGCAGACTCTCATGGAGGACGAACGTCCCTTTGTCCAGCAGCACCGCTCCCCGGAATCCCGTGCTTTTGTCGGGTGCAAGCGAAGCCACGTAGTCGATGGCGTCCTGAATCGCCCGGCTGCTGTTGCCCTCTTGCTGGGGTACGAAAATCACGTTGCCGACGTCCGGAATGGGAACCTCGGAGGCACGGTATCCGCAATAAGAGTAATCGGGCAGGCGGTTTCCCCGTTCATCGGAACCGTAAATGAGTTTGCCCTGCTTTACTTCAAAAGGAAAGGATTGCGCAGAGGTTTGCGCAATCCCCGAATAAACCAATCCTATTAACAACAATAGTCTTATCATGCAATGATTCATTATGGTCGTTTACAAAGAAAAAATAGAAAAAGCAAGCAACAAACGGCTAATCATCGATGCGAGCGTGAGTTTTTTCGTTCGCCTCTTCAGGTAAGAGGTTCACGGGTTTGCATCAAATGCTTCCGCCTCTCTCCTTGATGCGTTTGTACCACGCCTCGCGCTCTTTTACAAGGTCGTAACCCCGTTTGGAGAGATAGTTGTTGATTCGTCCCTTGTATTTCCCGAAAACGGCGTGCTTCTTATTGGAGTTTTCGGCGTCCATGGCCAATTCGCGCGCTTCCTTGAGCCATGCCATAATTTGTGCCTTCTCCTCTGCGGTAAGGGAGGGAATCATGTCGAGGTGCGAGTTGTAGGTAACCATCACCACCCCATAGGTCATCCCGTCTTTTACGGCTTCGATTTGCGCCTCGTCGAGATAGAGGGAAAGAGCGGCGGGAAAGGCGAAGTGCGTGCGGTAGAGTGCGGCATCTTTCCTTTCCTCGGTGGATTTCAGAGCCGCTTCTCTGGCTACACCCGAAAGCGAATCTTTGGCAAATTTCATCTCTTTGTCTCGCTCCTCGTAAATATCGTTCAACTCAAAGTAGCGGTTGGCTATGATGTATGTCACCTTTTGTGCCGCTACGGAGTCGGCAAGCTCCAGCTTGTCGGTAATTTTCTGCGAACGTTTCACGATGGATGCTACGTATTCCGGATTCCGCCCTTTGCTGTTCAGTTCCACCGCTTCGGCGGCAACCGTCATGGCGATGAGCAGCAGGCAGGTTATGATTGATTTTTTCATGTCGTATAAAAACACTATAATGTGATTGTATTTTCTTGATTTATACGATGTTCTCCCGCTGCTTCTCAGGAAAGCGTGCGGGAGAACGATTCGCGGTTACATCAACGCCCCTTTCTCGGCGAGCGTATCGTAATTATTTTTCAAGTCAGTCCAGTCTATACGGTTCTTTGTGCTGATGCCGTTGATATACTTCTCGATGTTGGTATATCCGTCGCCCGTACAATCTTTGTTGGCGTCCGCGGGGTCGTTGGGATTGAGTCCGTTGGCAACTTCCCAAGCGTCGGGCATGCCGTCGTTGTCTGTGTCTGCGTAGGGAGTGCCCTTGTATTCGGGGTAACCACCCATCTGGCGGATGTCGGTGATGATACCCTGCTTGTACGAATCCTTCGGCAGGCGGCGGTATTTGAAGAATCCCTCCTCATCCTGCGACTTGGACGATAATCCCCATTTGTCGCCGTAGGCGTCTTTAGGAAGTTTCTTCTCATAGTAAGGTATACCCGTGCGCACCTCATCGACGATGCGTTGGTCCACAATATCCCGGTTGGGGATGTTTGCCCCCACGTTTTTCAGTACATAGTCGTAAGCATCCTTGGCAGATACGATTCTGATGTAAGGCATTTCAAAAGGCTCATAGGCACGCATCAATTCGGTGTAGCCATCTGTGTTGTTCTGCGTTTCTATTTGAATACCACCATTCCAATTGTCTTTGGTGATTTCGGGAAAACCCTCCATGATGTTCCCGTCGGCATATACCCTGCCGTACACCTTGTGATCGAGTTTGCTCCGTCCCGCTTCGGGTTTGAGTATGCGGTAACCCACATTGTCGTTTTTCGGCGTGGCGGGTCCCGGCTTGTAGTAGTTGTTTATCATATTGAACATCGCCGTGTAGTCTCCACCGTCGGAAGAGCGGTGCGCCCAGTTGAATACCACGTTGTTGACAAAGTTGAATATGCCGTTCCATCCGATGGATGGGTTGCGTCCCGAGTTGCTCGCCCAGAGGTTGCGTACGAATGCGCAGTTTTCACCTCCGAGAGTGCTTCCGAACGCGTGGTTGTAAGTATCCAGTGCCTTGGCAGAGATAGTGTTTTGGATGGTAACGTTCACCGTAGGCAGTTTGGACGGAACCACTTCGTACTGCCCCTCTCCGGGGTCATACATGTGACGGTAGAAAGAGATGTTCTCGTCCAACCCCCATGTGCAGGAACAATGGTCTATCATGATGTTTCCCACGGGATTTCCGCCGAAAGAGTCGTCGCGGTGATGTACCTTGGTCTCCCCTCTGCGGAAACGCATGTGACGTACCACCACGTCGTGTGTGTTCACCCAAAACGATTCACCCGCTATGCACACGCCATCCCCCGGCGCCGTCTGTCCGGCAATGGTCACGTAAGGAGCACGCACGATGATGGGTGTTTCCAACCGGATGATTCCCGATACGTTGAACACGATGATGCGTGCCCCTCCCGTTTCGCACGCCTCGCGGAACGAACCCGGACCGCTGTCGTTCAGATTGGTTACGGTGATAACCTTGCCGCCCCTTCCGCCGAAACTGTACATACCGCCCCCCTCAGCTCCGGGGAAAGCCGGTATCCGCGCTTGCGGAAGATCGTACGGACGCGAAGCCCAGGGAATATACGGGCGTCCCTCTTTAGCCTCCTGCATCACGATAGGCAACGCTTTCGCCCATGCCGAATCTGAACGCTGATAAAGCGTTTTTCTCATGTCATTGTATGTCTGTTGCGCCTCCGGAGTAATCTGCGGATATTGCGCGTACGCTGTGCCGGAGACCAAAAGAGCGGTTGCCAAGCCTGTAAATACGGCGTTTCTTGTTTTCATATTCTTTAAATTGATGAATTAAAATATCTTTTCCCGTGTGCCTGTGCGGCTACTTCACTTTAAAAGACGATAAATGCCGGCGTTTGTAATCAGACTACATTTTATTTTTTCCGGATACGTCGATTTTGACAAACTGACACTTTGTATTTCTTGTTTCCTCAGAAACGTTTATTTGCCGCCCACTGCCGATGAAATCGTAAATATACGAATGATTTTCCGTAATAAACACGTGCACTGTGTGTTACGTGAAAAAGGAGTGTCGAAACAGAATTTCGGAACGGGAAAACTGTATAGAAAGAGAGATTTTATGCGAGAAGAAGGGCTGTTTTATTGCTGATGACCTGTTTTTCTTGCCGAAATATAGGATTTTCAGCCTGAAATGCGCTTGCACTTCGTGTTCGGACTACCCGTGTCTTGCTTGTACCGCACCCGTGCGGTACTCCATCCGTGTTCGTGTACTGTCAATGATTGAAAGTATTGCTTGCCGGAATCTATCCGGTTGGTGTCTGGGAGGAAGGTGAGGCGTCAGGAGAAGTGGCAGTTTTCTGTTCTTTTTGAAAGATTTCAGTTGGTTTTAGTGTCTTGGTGATCGTTGAAGATGGGGATATGGTTTTATAGTTTAATAAAGGCGAAGAAAATGTTATTTCAATCAATCCCCCTTTCTGAATCTAATAAAATAAGGAAATTAGCCACAGAATAAAATGTTTTGGTATCTTTGAAACCAGAAAATCAGCTAGCCAGTACAACTGTAGTAGAGAGAATTTCATCGAAAGACTGCTTTCTTAAATGATGTGAGAGAAATATTTCTTTGTTGCGGAAAAGACATATTTAACCCAATAAACGAAGAGGCACAATACTTACTAGCAGCATGGAAACTATACTATATCTTGAGTTATAATAATGTCTACGATAGGTGAGAATAATAAACGAAT
>JBHADT010000135.1:0-8688 GCA_041855205.1 Bacteroides sp. | reverse complement strand
ATCAAACAGTAGGAACAATCACCGATCTCGATGGAAACTTTGTCTTAGATGTGCCCGCCAACTCCACGTTAGTGGCATCCTATATAGGCTATGCCACTCAGGAAGTACTTGTGACGGGCAAGGGGCCTCTCATCATCACCTTGAGAGAAGACACAAGACTACTCGATGAAGTAGTGGTAATAGGTTATGGTACTCAACGCAAAGGAGACGTTACGAGTTCGGTAGCCAGCGTCAAATCGGACAATTTTGTGAAAGGTGCCGTGAAAGACGTGGGGCAACTGATTCAAGGTAAAGTTGCCGGTCTAGCCATTACGAACCCCAGTGGAGACCCGACCGGTAGTACACAGATACGTCTGCGCGGAACGAATACCATAGGTGGCGCCAATACCGCTCCCTTAGTGCTGATCGACGGAGTTCCGGGCGATCTCGGCACGGTGGCACCCGAAGATGTAGAAAGTGTAGACGTATTGAAAGACGGATCGGCTGCAGCGATTTACGGTACGCGGGGAACAAACGGTGTAATCCTGATCACTACCCGCCAGGCAAAAGGCGCAGACGTCAATTCAGTAGAATACAACGGCTACGTCAGTACCTCACAAATTGCCCGTAAACTGGACATGATGGACGCCGATGAGTTCCGTGCCCTCTATCCAGCTCAAGACCACGGAGCAAACACGAACTGGGTAGATGAGATCAGCCGCACTCCTTTCAGTCATATTCATAACCTGTCATTAATTGGAGGCAACGCACGCACTAGTTATATTGCCAACCTGAACTACAGCTCCCGCCAAGGTATCATGCTAAAGTCTGATTTCGAAAGTTTTCAAGGACGTATTGAGGTTACCCACCGTCTCTTCGATGATAAACTGAGGTTGAAGTTCGGTCTGTTCGGCAAGAAGAATCAGATAGAATCTACTACCAACGGAGGCAGTTTCCGTGGATGGGCTTATGCCCAAGCCACGCGAAGGAACCCAACAGACCCGGTAAGAAATGAGGATGGAAGTTGGCATGAGAATGTCAATAAGTTCGAGTATGAAAATCCTGTAGCCATGCTTTATGAAGCAGACGGAAACATCAAGAACACTCAGCTGAGATATAACGGCAATATCACTTACATTCCCGTTAAAGACTTAACACTCTCAGCCGTAGTTTCTTATATGCGCAACAATATGAACAGGGGATATAGCGAAACACTGAATCATATTTCCGCCTTGCGCGACGGACTGGCAGGATGGACATCTGTAGGTGCATCTACAAGTATGGAGAAGCTGATAGAGCTCACCGCACAATATAATAAGGAGTGGACCAATCATAAATTCAGTATCTTGGGCGGATATAGTTACAATGAAACAGACTATGAGCACTTATGGATAGATAACTACGGCTTCCAAGACGACTATTTCGGCGGATGGCATAATATTGGTATAGGTTCTGCTCTCAAAGATGGCAAGGCTGGTATTGGTTCTGGAAAGAGCGCTACCAACTTAATAGGTTTTTTTGGTCGCGGCACTTACTCCTACAAGAATCGTTATCTGCTAATGGCAGCATTGCGATATGAAGGTGCCAGCCAACTATGGGGCACGGACAACGCATGGGGATTGTTCCCCTCCATTTCATTGGGATGGAGAATTACAGAAGAGACGTTCATGAAAAGCCAAACGATATTTGATGACTTGAAACTTCGCATCGGCTATGGAGTGACGGGGTCTCAACCTCGCAATCCGTTCTTAGGAGTAGCCATGTTAAAATATGGTTCTTATGCTTTTGTCAACGGGACCTGGATACAGACTATCGTACCGGCTTCCAATCCTAATCCGGACTTAAAGTGGGAAGAGAAGAAAGAGACAAATATCGGTATCGATTTCGTCTCGCTCGGCGAGCGCCTGTCAGGTTCTATCGACTATTACAACCGCGATGTGGACGGTCTGATCTACGATTACGCTGTACCGACACCTCCAAACCTCTATAACCGCACTACCGCTAACGGAGGAACCATGCGCAACCGAGGCGTAGAAGTGCTTATAAATGCCATTCCCATACAAGAGAAAGATTTCAAATGGCATACAACAGCAACATTCTCCGTCAATTCAAATAAACTAATCAGCCTATCGGGCAGTGTTTTCAAAACAGAGTATGACTATTTTGACACAGGACACGTAGAATTTCCCGGTTCAGGACAAACCAATGTATCACATCGTGTACAGGTAGGTGAAAGTATCGGTAACTTCTACGGTTTCAAGGTAGTAGATGTGGACGATCAGGGGCGCTGGATTTACCTCAACCGCAACGGCGAGCAAGTGAACTACAAAGACTTCACCCATGCCCCTGAAGATAAACATGTAATAGGTAATGGGCTGCCAAAATGGTATGCAGGATGGAACAACACATTGTATTGGAAAGATTTCGACCTCAACATTACCATGCGAGGAGCTTTTGGCTTTGAAGTTATCAACAACGCTCGACTGAACTATGAGAATGTGAAGAACAGCCGCTTTGAGAATCGCTTGCGTTCAGTAAATCATCTGGTTTTCGGTAAACATACTTTAAGCAACGAGATAGAACCTGAGTTCAATAGCTACTACGTAGAAAAGGGAGATTACTGGAAAATTGATAATATAACGCTGGGATACACGTTCAACAAAACAGGTAAATATATAAAATCTCTCCGTCTCTACGGCTCCGTTCTCAATGCACTGATATTTACCGGTTATGACGGAATAGACCCCGAAGTATCGACAGACGGGTTAACACCAGGTTACGATACACGCGACCGCTATCCAAGTGTACGTTCCTTTACGTTCGGAGTGAATATAAAATTCTAACACATAAAAACAGTAAGAATCATGAAGAAAAACATATACTGGTTATCTCTCGGCATGATAACTTTGACGTTGCTTGGCAATAGTGCATGCACGGATCTGATTAACGACAGCTACGGGCAGGTTGTATCAGACCAATATAATCCAAAAACCGATACCGACATCAGCGCACTGGTAAATGCAGCCTATATACCTTGGCGGGAAACGATGCTTCAATGGAACGGTGTCGTACGTTCGCAGGAATTAAGCGCCGATCAAGATGTGTTACCCGCACGACTGGGTATCGGTTGGGTAGATGGCTATGCTTATAAACGCATGCATCAACACACTTGGACCAGTGACGATGACGGTGTACTACAAGGATGGCAACGGACCTATAATGGAATAAATACCTGCAATCGTATTCTTTCTCAGATAGAAGAGGGAATCATCAACATGGATGAAGAAAATAGAAAAAAGACGATAGCCGAATTAAAAGTATTACGTGCGTCCTACTACTACATTCTGATAGACCTGTACGGCAATGTACCCATCGTAACTGACTTCAAGGACGATTCTCTCCCCATACAAGCCAGCCGCGAGAAGGTGTTCGAGTTCATCGTAAAAGAGGTATCGGAAAACATCTCTCTACTCTCTACAACACCACGTGGTTATTATTATGGCCGTTTCAATCAGTGGGTAGCCCATACTTTACTCGCCAAAATGTATCTCAATGCAGAAGTCTGGACAGGAAAGGCACAGTGGCAAAAGTGCATAGAGGAGTGCGATGAGGTTATCAATTTTGCCAATTCATCCGGTGAATATGCTCTAGAGAGCAATCAAAAAGAAGTCTTTGTTACGAAAAACGAAAACTCCAAAGAAATTATCTTCGCTCTTCCGTTCGATGAAATTTACGTAACGGGATGGAACGATTTTGACTTCCACATGTACACCTTGGCTCCTGAGAACCAAGACACTTACAAGCTGAAGGCTCGTCCATGGGGAGGTGTTTGTGCGACACCTCAATTCATCCGTTCATTCGATGAAGACGATGCCCGCCTGAAAGATAATTATATCCAAGGTCAGCAATACACCTATTCAGGAGAGATCTTGAAACGAAGTATAGACGGGCAGCCATTGATCTATTCTATTGACGTACCCTCCATCGACGCTTCGGATGTAGACGATGGTTATCGCTGGGGCAAATTCGAATATCAAGTAGGCATTGCCAACCGCTTGAGCAACGACTGGCCACTCTTCCGCTATGCAGACATCTTAATGATGAAAGCCGAATCCTTAATGAGACTCGGACAGTCAGGAGCCGGTGAATTGGTTTCTCAAGTACGTAGCCGCGCTTTCAAGAATAAACCGGCGAAAATTCAAGTAACTGACGCTGAACTGATGGGAGGGAGTGTTTACGACTATGGACGCCGGGATTCCTACAAGACTACACATTCGGGAGGAGCAGATATACGCTATGGCCGTTTTCTGGATGAGTTAGGTTGGGAATTTTGTCAGGAAGGACGTCGCCGTCAGGATCTGATTCGTTTTGGTGTATTCACCACCAAGGAGTGGTTCTCACACGATAAGAGCGATACCACCAAGAATCTTTTTCCTATTCCTAACAAGATACTGCTGACCAACAGTAAGTTGGATCAAAACCCGGGATATTAAAAAAGGATTCCATCTCACACATATTACTTCAAAAACAGTCTATATGATAAAAAAAGGACTATTGAATCTGTGTCTTTTCTGCCTGGCATTTCCCGCGGCAGCACAACAGATACAACAGACAGAACAAGGCCTACAAGCCGAAGTACAGGGGCTGAATGTAAATATCCAGTTTTATTCCCCTACTATCATACGTGTGCTCAAAACACCAAAGGAGAGTACCTACAAAAAAGAAAGTTTAGTTGTGGTGAAAGCACCGCAACAAACCCACGTAACCTTTGGGAAAGAAGATACCCAAGCATGGATTCAGTCGGACCGGATCAAGGTTACAATAAACACCGTTACTGGAGGAATTGCTTTCTACCAGACAGGAACTGACAGTCTGCTGCTGCGGGACAAAGACTACGGTACGCAGTTTACCCCTTTCAATGATGCCGGAACTCCTTCTTTCAATGTCCGTCAGGCTTTCCTACTGGAGAAGGATGAAGTGATTTATGGTTTGGGACAGCAACAACGAGGTAAAGTAAACCAGCGTAATCAGAAATTGTTTCTCCGAAACTCGAACATGAACATCTGCATTCCCTTTATCCATTCCTTAAAAGGATATGGACTGTATTGGGATAATTACTCTCCTACAACATTTACGGATAATCCCCAGGAAATGTCGTTCGATTCAGAAGTAGGTGACTGTGCCGATTACTACTTCATCTACGGCAGCAACGCAGACGGTGTGATTGCCGGAGTGCGTAACCTCACAGGCCAAGCGCCAATGTATCCGCTTTGGGCATTGGGTTTCTGGCAATGCCGCGAACGTTACAAAAGCCCGGACGAGCTGTGCGATGTTCTCGACAAATATCGCGAATTGCGCGTGCCGCTCGATGGCATTATACAGGACTGGCAATATTGGGGCTGCGACTCTAACTGGAATGCAATGAAATTTCAGAATCCACGCTACATAGACAAGATGGGAGATCCAGACTATATGAAATACCTGCCTAATGGTGAAGATAAAAACATCCGCTACCAGAAACCACGTATCCGCAGTCCAAAGGAAATGATAGATTATGTGCATCGCAACAATGCTCATATCATGATTTCCGTTTGGGCCTCATTTGGCCCGTGGACAGAAATGTATCAGCGGATGGATAGCATCAATGCACTGCTTCATTTCGAGACATGGCCACCCAAGGCAGGCGTAAAGCCCTACGATCCATTCAATCCCGTTGCCCGCAAGCTTTATTGGGCAGAAATGAAGAAAAACATTTTCGACTTAGGTATGGACGCTTGGTGGCTCGACTCTACTGAACCTGACCATCTGGAGATCCAGGACAAGGATTTCGACACACCTACCTATTTAGGTTCTTTCCGAAGGGTACACAACGCTTTCCCGCTGATGAGTAACAAAGGAGTATATGAACATCAACGTGCCGCAACCTCCGATAAGCGTGTATTTCTCCTTACCCGCTCTTCATTTTTAGGACAGCAACGTTATGGTTCACACTCGTGGAGCGGCGATGTTGTTTCCGATTGGAACGTAATGCGTAAACAAATCGCGGCCGGACTAAACTACTCGTTATGCGGCATACCCTACTGGAACACAGATTTAGGAGGTTTTTTTGCCTGGAAATACAACAACGATATCAACAACGTGGCCTATCATGAACTGCATGTACGCTGGTACGAATGGGGAACTTTTCAACCCATCATGCGCTCGCACAACTCCAGCCCCGTAGCTGTTGAGATCTATCAATTCGGGGAAAAAGGCAACTGGGCATACGATGCCATAGAGCGCTATACACATTTGCGCTATCGTCTCTTACCATACCTGTACAGCACTACATGGGAAGTAACCGATAAAGCAGGCAGCATTATCCGCCCGTTGATGATGGACTTTCCTCATGACAAGCAAGTACTCGAGTTGGATACAGAATACATGTTCGGCCGTAGTTTCCTGATACGTCCTGTTACCGATTCTCTCTACACTTGGCAGGATAAGGAACAAAACGGTTATTTGAAAGATATGAGCCACACAGCTTCTACGCAGGTCTATTTACCGAAAGGCGCACAATGGTTCGATTTCTGGAACAATAGCAAACTGGAAGGTGGCCAGACTGTAATGCGCGAAGTACCTATAGACCTGATGCCCGTTTATGTCCGTGCCGGTTCCATCATTCCTTGGGGACCTGCCGTACAATATGCTACCGAAAAACGTTGGGACAATCTAGAGATCCGTATCTATCCGGGCGCAGATGCCGACTTCACGCTCTATGAGGATGAAAACGATAATTACAACTATGAAAAAGGAGTGTATTCCACTATCAACTTCCACTGGGATGATGCAGCTCGCACCCTCACCATCGGCGACCGCCGGGGTAATTTTCCCGGAATGTTGAAGAATCGTAAATTCCGTATAGTGTTGGTCGGTTCCCAATCAGGCGTAGGCGACAAAGCGCTAAAAGGTGGACTGATATCAAACTACAAAGGCAGAAAACTAACGATAAAGTTATGACCCCATCTACAACGTTCTATTTCTCCGTATAGAAAACTACATGGACGTCACACACTTGTTGAATAATCTGCCCTTTCAGACCTGTATATCCAAACAACCTCTTGAAAAGAAAAAGAATATAAAAAGAAATATTCTATGTTATACAACATATAATATCAAAATATAGTCGTATCTTTGCAGCGTCAATAAAGAAAACAAGATGTAAAACCGCTCTTCAAAACGTGGAGAGCAAAAAAAGAGGAAACAAGTTATGAAAAAGAATGCAAATGAAAAGATTGTGATGCTGCAATACCGCATCAAGCGTTACCAAGCTATGGGAAACGGCGCTATGTGCCAGACTCTGAATGGTAAACTCCAGAAACTGCTTTCGCAGCAGACAGCCATGTAAACCACATACTGACTATATGATGCAAAAGAGCGCAAGCCATAGGCTTGCGCTCTTTTTGCATAGGCACCGCCCTGCTACAGCCTAGAGAAAAGGGCTCAGTAGAAAATTAGTGGGGATATGCATATAGCTTTGCCATCCTGAAAAGAAAAAACTTTTTGTCAGCTACTCCTCTAAGGTTTGCCCGAAAGAGTTTGATTTTGGCATTGAAGGACTCAGCCATTGCATTTGAAGCACGATTATTATAGAAGTTAAGGATTTCATCATAATGTTCATAGAACGTAGCGGCAATGACGTTGAAAGAGTGAAGTCCTGCTTCTTCAACCTTGTTGTACCACCGTGCCATGGATAGGCGTGCGGCATCCTTGGTTGTATTCTTGGAAAATGTCATCCGTAGTGAATGGCAGAGTCCGTATGCGGTCTTTATATCAGGATATTCTTCAAATAGTATGGCAGCCCGCTGCTTTTGCCTGTCAGTCCATTTCTCTGCCGACTTGAACAGTAGGTAACGTGAACGT
Source organism: Bacteroides sp. (assembly GCA_041855205.1). GTDB lineage: Bacteria > Bacteroidota > Bacteroidia > Bacteroidales > Bacteroidaceae > Bacteroides. The sequence goes on along the minus strand of JBHADT010000135.1, from coordinate 807 downwards.
ATGAGCAGTTCCTTGCGGGTATCTCCATTGGGATAGCGGAAGGGGACGTAATTCTCTCCATTGAACTTCGCTTCCTCCATTTCATCGTTCGCCTGTTGAATAGCATCCCAACGGTGCTTGATTCGAAGTTCCTGCACGGCATCACATGTCAGTTTCTGAATGTGGAATCTGTCTATGACACGATTGGCTTTGGGGAATACTGTACGCACGATTTTACGCATGGAGTCGGACAGGTCAAGCGTAACTTCCTCCACCGCATGGCGCCGATCTTCGTCGATCCGCCGGAGAATGGCAATCACATCTTCCGACTTTGTGCCTGCCACAACGGCTATCAGGGATTGTTCACGTGTACGTGCGTCACGGTTGGTTACGAACGTGTAGAGTTCGCCATTGGAGAGCGAGGACTCGTCGATTGCAAGCCGAGGGCCCATGTTGTCAGGAAACAAGAGCCACTTATCGGCATGTGCCAATTGATCCCATTTCCGGAAATTGCTCAAGGTTTCCTTATATTGCCGTTCAAATGTATGTCCGTCTATCCCATAGAAATCCTCAAGCGTACGGCAGGTCACGGGGGATGTCTCCATACGTCTCTTTTAAAAAAGCCCCAAATTCCTTGGAGTAACGGGTTCCCTTGGCTACAATGTCAAGGTCGATGGGGAGGCTGAAACTCTTGCCCGTACGGGTGTCAGTCCAGCGTCTACGACGTATCTTCAGTATCACTTTATGGTCTCTGATTGGAAAATCCGTCACACTTACAGGTTCCATAAATCCCTTGGATTCGAAATGGACATCCTCCGAAAGATTTTT
>JBHADT010000134.1:0-3080 GCA_041855205.1 Bacteroides sp. | reverse complement strand
TCCGTACTATAGTCCAGCCGCCCCAGTAGGGAGTTCAGCTCTTCGCAAAGGAACTGACGGGAGCGAACCCCCTTCTCCACACTCAAGTCTATGCCCGAGGAGAACGACTCTTCTTTTGAAAGCTGAATAAACTCTTCTGCCGCATTTATGGGAGCTTGAAGCAACGTATTACTGAGAGCCAGCTTGCCGTCTCCACTCCAATAGATAGTCATGGCGAGAGCCTGAGGATTGTCTGGGGTCAATACGATATCTCCCGATGCGCCACCCAATGAAATCTCATCAGAAAGCTGAACGTAGACCGGGTCGATGTCACTGTTGCAGGAGGCAAGGCCGTATGACAAAAGTCCTGACAACAATACCGTTTTTAAGATGTTATCTAGTTTCATGGTTGATTATCAATATAGAGGATTGGTTAAATTGGGGTTGGCTGTTAGGTCTGTGTCCGGGATGGGATAGATGTTATATCTTTCGTTTACAGAACGACCATCCAGCACACCGCCTTTCCACTGCCAAATGTAAGCATCTGAGGTGAATTTCCCAAAACGGATGAGGTCTGTACGGCGGACAGACTCCAGATAAAGTTCGCGAGCTCTTTCATCAAGCATAAAATCCAGCGTAAAATCAGAATCTGAGATCTTTCCGCTTTCATCGCCATTGTATGCACGCAGGCGAACGTCATTCACCAAGTCGAGCGCCTCCGTTCTTGAGATGCCGGCACCTCCACGGAGATATGCTTCTGCCGCCATGAGATACACATCGGCCAGGCGAAGCATCGGGTAGTCTGTGGAGCAACCTGTAGCCGCAGAGTTTGAGGCTGCTACCCCATCATCCGTAAGGTTCGTGAACTTTTCGAAGAAATACCCCTCGGACTGGTTATCTATCGGTCCGGTGAAGTATTGTTCCTGACCATCGGTATAGAACATCGCACGTTTGTCATCGGTACTGCCTAGATCGCCGAATTTAGAGCTCATCTCGCCACGAGCGCGGAACATACCCCAGCCGTTTGTAAGACCATATTTGGCAGGATCCTGAGAACTTGAATTGCCACAGGAACCACAGACGAGGTAGGTACCGCCTCCCCAAGTCACAGAGGTTGTGGCATCGCACACCATAGCAAAAAGTATCTCGTGGGTACGCTTATGATTATCTGCATTGAAGAGCTTTGCATACTCCGGCTCAAGGTAATAAGAGGCATTTGAAATCACCTTGTGGCAAGCCGTAATACATTCTGTATAATACTTCGTGTCAACACTGCCACGGTAGACAGCACTGTTCAGGTAGAGACGCGCCAGAAGTGCCCAGGCAGTGGGCTTGCTTGCTTTTCCGTACTCGTTTGTATCCGGAAGTGCGGCTTCTGAACCTTCGGCCACCAGTTCTCTCAGTTCACGTTCTATGAAATCGAACAGACCAATGCCATCATAAGCTTCCGGGATATAACCACTGACGGGTGTGTTCTCATCTACTTTGGGCCCTTTGCGATAGAGGTCCAGCACCATCCAATAGCTGAAAGCTCTCATGAAACGTGCCTCGGAACGGTAGCCCCTAATTTTCGTTTGCTCGGCAGCAGAGAACCTTGACAGGGCCTCATCAGAACAGTTGCGGAGGAACTCGTTGCAGAGTGTGATGTTAAAGTACAACCAGTAGTATGTATCCGAAACCCAGGAGTCTTTGGGATTCCAGCTGATGTAAGTCAGAGAAACGAGGTTGTTCCCCGACAGCCATGTATTGGCTACTTCATCGGTGGCAGCTTCCTGCAGGTTGAAGTATCCTCTGGAAAAATCTTGCCCGTTTATTGTTGTCAGGTCGCGGTTACCGCCTCCCTGTTCCTGACCGGCAAGGACATACGAAGCATATATTTTGGCAAGGACTCTTTCATAATTCGATGCTTCCGAGTACACATCTTTTGATGTCGTTTCGGTTTTGGGCATCTGATTCAAGTCGTCGGTACAACTGTTTAGCAGCAAACCGGCTCCTATCACAATGCCGAATAATGTATATAGCTTTTTCATTCTTTATTGATTTAGAAGTTGAGACCAATAGTAACAGAATATGTTCGCGGACGAGGATAGACTGCGGTGTCTACGCCGTTCAAGCTTTCGGGGTCCACACCTGTGTACTTGGTTATGGTAAAGACATTCTGCACCATTGCCGATACATGCAGGTTCAGTTTTTGGCAGACCTGCCCGAAGTCATAACTCAGCTGGAGGTTGTCCATCTTAAGGAATGATGCGTTCTCCAGATAGTAATCGCTTTGGAACTGACGACGGGTGAAACGGGTATCAAGAAAACTACGGTTGAGGTTGTTTAGCTGATAGTCGTTATAGCTCATTGTTTCCCATGCACCGGTATTCATTGCCATACCATTGAAGATATATCCACCGATATTGCCACGAAGAGATGTAGACAAAGACCATTTTTTATAACTAAGTTGGGTAGAGAAGCCCAAAATCCAGTCAGGAGCGGGAGAATGGTTGTGATAACGGTCGTCGTTCGTAATTTGTCCATCCCCATCCAGGTCTGCATAGAGTCCCTCTATCGGTTTGCCGGTTTTCTGATCGTATAGTTGTTTATACAGATAGAAGGAATAGGGAGCATAATCGGTAGAGAATACCTGCATCTGATAGGCATCGATCCATGGCCCCACCTCCGTGTCGGGGCTTGGAGCACCGGGGGTTAGTGTCAGGTTTTTGATACGCACGCGCTGCCATGCGGCATTGGCAGTAACATTCCATGACCACTCTTTGGTATCTATCAGGTGTGCTGTAAGTGCAAATTCAATACCTTTTGAAGCCACATTACCTACATTTTGCAGCATCAGCTTGTCAAAATTCGTACCAGCCGGTACAGGAACTGTAGCCAGCAGATTTTCAGTCCTGCGCGTGTAATAGTCTGCAGAGAATGTAAACCTATTCTCAAAAAAGGCGATATCAACACCATAGTTCCAAGCTTTGGTGGTTTCCCATTTCAAGTCGGGATTGTAGGCTTCCGGTCTGTATGTATAAACAGGATTCCCACCGAACTGATATTGAGCTCCGTCAAGACCGGGAGTATACACAGGGATATATCCATAATTTGCAATG
>JBHADT010000133.1:0-11286 GCA_041855205.1 Bacteroides sp. | reverse complement strand
TTACGGAATTGGAACAAAGATTGGAAATGGCGAAATGGACGGCTAAAATCTCATCTACACAAACAATCAGCTCTAACGGGACAAGAACTATTTCGAGTACTCAGGAAATAAGTGCGACTTGGTGAAAATAAATTGAGTATGAAAAAGAAAAAAGAAAAGATTTTTGTTCAAGAAAGATTTTCGGTAGAACAATTAGAGCAACGATTAGAGATGGCTAAATGGAGCCTTTTTGTGAAAAGTTCTCAAAATTCTAAAGATGGATTTTCTGTTTCTGGTGGTGTTAGAGCCTACTTTTGATAATTAATAATCTATAAGGGTAAATGTGCCAAATAATTATATTTTGGCACATTTATGTTTATTTGCTTAATGTCTGAATATGATACGTTTTGTGTGTTTTTTAATAGAGATTGTGTTAGTAGAAACACTCATAGCGCAAGATGTCCGAATTGTTGATGCAAAGATTGTTGACGAAAGTAATGGACAGAATCTTCCTTATGCTACAGTATATATTGCTCCTAATCAAGGGACAATATCTAATCAAGAAGGAGAGTTTTCAATATCTGTTTTGTCAACGGATAATTTGAAGATTTCTTATGTTGGTTATGAGAGTGTGCTAATTCCGGCAAATGATGTACCAGCAGTTATTAAATTGCGTCCCTATTCTATACTGTTGTCAGAAGTTATTGTCAAACCTGTCAATTTACATAAATTAGTACAGCAGATTTTTGAACAACAAAAAAAACAAATAGAGAAATACAAGAACTATGAGTCTGCATTCTTTTATAGACAAATCACACAGATGAATTCAGAATGCAATGAAATCATGGAGACTTTTTTAAATTCTAAATCCGTGATTTGTCTTCGTGATTTGAATATTGTTGCAGGGCGATATGCTAAATTGGAGAATGACTCTGTTCATGAATATCTTTCTTTTGAGGATTTTTTTCGTTATTCTCAACTTACCCCTATTCGTGTAAAAAGACTTAAAAAGAAAGAGACTATTGTGCCATTAATGAGCGATTTTTCTAAATACTATACTTTATCTTATGATGTTTTGTTGTCAGGGCAAAATTATATATATAAAATTATTTTTACTCCTAAAAAGATTGGTAAACGGTTTATAATAGGAGGAACTCTTTATGTTGATTCTTCAACATTGGATATAATACGTATAGAAAGTATGATTATGATGCCTGTCGTTATGTGGCATAATGGGAAAATGATAGGACACAGGCTTGCTGATCTGAAGATTGCTTTGAACTATAAATTGATGGAACATGTTTCTGTTGTGGAAACAGTAAATGTACATTGTGAAATTAAAACAGAAACAGACTTTTATAAGTTTAATTCTATTTTATATAATATGGGAGACAAAATTGAAAATAAGAAAAGTAAATCTCCTAAGTCTAATATGTTGAAAGCTGTGGAAAAAATGAACTATGACCCTGCTTTCTGGAAAGATAAAGCCATTATCAAGCGTACTCCTTTGGAACAGTCGGCAATCGAGATGTTTGAAAGGAAGAATTTATTTGGAACGTATTCTTTGGATAAATAGTTGATATATAATTGCAATTTAGAATCAAAGCTTATTAAAAAAGAGGGGGCAGCCCTGATTCATAATATTCAAAAAAAGTTTATCGGAGAACTATAGTTTATTTATCTCAACAAAAAAACAAGTGGTGGAACATCTTTTTCAGGCCTTTTTTACGAGCAATGCGGACTCGGTCTTATATCGAGGCTACCTAATTTATACTTAAATACCCCTTCGTCAGAAGGTGTTCTGGCGGGGGTGTCGAGATGGGGTGTCTGGCAGTGGTTGTGAACTCTCTTTTTGCTGTGAGAATTTTAAACAATTAGCTTCCGGGGATAAAAGGGAGTGGCTTTTCAGCCCGACGTGAAAGGTCTTATTGGGATATTCTTTAAAAACATATTTTCATCTGGAAATAAAGTCTGTTTGGCTCTGTGTAGTAACCTCTTTGTATCATTAAGCGCCTGTATGTTTCTCTTTTTTTCTATAAAATGGAATTCTCATTTGTCAGATATACGGTTTTTTATGAATCTTTTGTTCTTTTGATAAAGTTGCGTTATCTTCGCTACGATGATGTGGAAAAACAACCTGAAACGTGCAATTCTATCCTGATATTCCCATAGTAGATAATGATGATATTCTCTTTGCTAAAGTGGAGCGAGGAGATATGACTGCATTTACAGAAATTTATCATAGATACCATAAGTTGCTTTACGTCATGTCGTATCGTTATTTGATGGATACGGAAATGGCGAAAGATGCAGTGCAACATGTCTTTACTCGCTTTTGGGAATATCGTACGGAACTCCGTGTGGGGGTCAGCCTGAAAAACTACTTGGTGACAATGACCAAGAACCATATTTTGAATGTGATTCGTAATGAAAATAATGCCGTTGCCAAAAACTATGAGATGGCACAGGACGCCCCCGAATATGAAGATATTTTAGTGGAAAGCTTGGAGAAAAAAGAGTTGATGTCTTTATTCTACAAAGCTTTGGAAATGCTTCCACCTCAAAAACGTGATATTTGCTTGATGAAAGTGCAGGAAGAATTAAGCAATCAAGAAATAGCCGATCGGTTGCAACTCTCTATCAACACCATTAAAACCCACTATTCGGAAGCCTTGAAGTTACTGCGTATTTATTTGCGTAAAATGCTAATAATTGTTACATATCTCACCTTGTTGAAGAGTTTGAGTGTCTATTTGGTTGTATGGATAATAAAATCATAGGTAAACCTACCGAGAAACAGATACAGGAGGTGTTGGGCGGAACATCTACTCCTGAAGTTGCGCAATTGGTTGCAAAATGGTTTGCGACCGATGAGGGAACTGCCTACCTGTCACGTTGTATGGAACGGGATGCGGAACAAATAAAAGCCGATTACGAAGAACTTTATGTGGACCATGCTGTTCCGTCGGAGGAGATGTTTGGCCGTATTCGTCAAAACATCCGGCGGAGACGGATTCGCCGACTCTCTTTCCGTGTAGCGGCTGTGGTTATTCCATTCATTCTGCTGGCAGGGCTGTTTGTTCAAGTAAATATGCGTGTAGACTTGTTTGGCAATTCCGGCTATGAGGAAGTTTATGTGCCAAAGGGTGAACGCTTGCAAATGATGTTTCAGGATGGTACACGCGTATATGTCAATTCGGATACCCGGTTGAAATATCCCAGGAAGTTTGCATTGTTCAACCGTGAGGTTTATTTGGACGGGGAAGCATATTTTGTTGTATCCAAAAATTCCCACCGCCCTTTTATTGTTAATCTCGAAGGCTCAGCCCTTCATGTTTTGGGCACATCGTTCAATGTGCAGGCTTATCCTGAAAGTCAGAATATCACGGTGTGCCTTGATGAAGGACGTATTAAATTGGCTCTTCCTTCGGACAAGGAATATCCGTTGCAACCCGGTGAACGACTGGTTTACAATCGCGCAAGTAAACGCTGCACGGTTTCCCGGAACGTCGATAACATAGCTTCCCTGTGGAAAGCGAATGTGATAGCTTTCAAAAACGCCTCGTTGGCCGAAGTTGCCAGCGTGTTGGGGCGTTGGTATGACGTCGATTTTAAGATAGAGGGCAAGAATGCTTGGAACGTATATTTCACCCTTACGTCGGAAAATATACCTCTTGAAAAAATTCTACGGGATTTGGAGAAAATAGCACCGCTTCAATTTACGTATAGTGAAGCAAAGAAAGAGGTGTTGGTTACTTCCAAATAAAAAAACTCAAAAAAAAGTTTCTTTTCCTCTCACCCGTTCTAAGGTTCTGTGTGTCTATTCTGTATAAAGTGATTTTTATACTAAATGTTAATCTAAAAGTAAAAGTTATGAAACACAGGATTTTATTTGTGCTGCTTTTCTGTTTTGCGGTTTGCTCTGCAGTTTCGGCCCAAGAGGTGTCAATGAATTTTCGGCAAGTGAAGCTGGAGAAGGTTTTTGATACTATTACGCAGCAAACCGGGCTTACAGTGGCTTATAGCAGGCCTACGGTCAATCCCGACAAGATTGTTTCCATTCAGGCGGATAAAGAAGAAATTTCCAAATTCCTTCGGCGACTGCTTGCAGATATGGATGTGGATTTTGAGATTGGCGAGACAAAAATTTACCTGAAAGCAAAGGTCGCTTCCGATACAACCAAGCAAAGCGGTAAGACAAAGAATATTTCCGGCACTGTCATTGACCAGAATGGAGAGCCGGTGATTGGTGCCAGCGTAATTGTGAAAGGCACCACCAATGGGTTGATTACCGATATGGATGGAAACTATACATTGACCGACGTTCCGGAAGATGCTGTCATTTCCATATCATATATCGGGTATCAGACGGTGGAGCTGAAAGCCGATAACAAAGCTTTGGCAAAGGTTACGTTGAAAGAGGATAGCGAGTTGCTGGAAGAAGTGGTAGTTGTGGGTTATGGAGTACAGAAGAAACGCGATGTAACAACGGCTATTGCCAGTCTTCGTGCAAGCGACATGAAGGGACAGCCGGTAACTTCTATGGCAGAGGCCATGGTAGGTAGGATGCCAGGAGTACAAGTGTCGCAGTCGACGGGTGCACCGGGTTCTTCTTTGCAGATTAAAGTACGTGGAACGGGAACCATTACGGCAGGAACTTCACCGTTGTATGTTGTAGACGGTGTGCCGCTTGCCCAAGAGCAATTGAACACGTTTAATATGAATGACGTGGAATCCATCGAGGTGTTGAAAGATGCTTCTTCTGCTGCGATTTACGGTTCGCGCGGTTCAAACGGTGTGGTACTGATTACTACTAAGAAAGGAGAAGAGGGGCGTGCCACGGTTTCTTACAACGGATATTATGGTTGGCAGACTGTTTCCAAAAAGATAGACATGCTCAATGCCTATGAGTATGCCGACTTGGTGAACGATGCCCGTAATAATACATATATAGATAAAATGGAGTCGGTCAACCGAAAACTCATAGCGCAAAATAAGACTCCTTTGCCTTATAATATATCGGATGATAATGCTGTTCGTCTGCAGAACACAAATAATGATTATAATACAATCGTTCCCATAGAGATTTTGCCATACCTGAGAGGAGAGAAGGGGCTGATTGACACAGATTGGCAAGATGAGATTTTCCGTACGGCAGGCATGCAGAGCCACTCTGTATCTGTTTCCGGTGGCAGTCAGAAGATAAAGTATTACGCATCTGTCGATTATTTATCACAAGAAGGTGTCATTGTCAACAGTGATTTTACCCGTTATAGCTCGCGCTTCAACCTCGATGTAACCGAAGGCATCTTTAAGTTCGGGTTATCGTTAAGTCCGTCTGTGACAATAGAAAATGCTGTCAATTCGGACGGTGCGTATAATTCCAATGGCGGTGGCATCATTGCTTCTGCACTGCACAGTGCCCCCATATTTCCGGTATATAATCCCGACGGTTCTTTTTCTTTCATTCAAAATGCGTGGAGTTCGAATACGCAAACGGTACTCCCGAATGGTACTGTCAGGAAAGGTAATAGCCAGACGCAAGTCTGGAATCCCGTGGCATTGGCTATGTTGCAGAAAGATGAAACGAAAGCATCCCGCATCTTTGGCAATGTTTATGGAGAAGTAGCTTTTATGCCGGAGTTGAAATATCGTGCCAATTTCGGTGTGGATATATACAGCAGTTCAAGGGATACTTTTCGTCCGTCCACCATCCCAATTTCTAATACGGAAGGTAATCCGGAGTCGGTTCCCGAAGCAACTGCGCGAACTGGCAAGATGTATAACTGGCTGTTTGAACAAACCATGAACTATAATAAGGAAGTAGGTGGGCACTCGTTTTCTGCATTGGCCGGCTGGACCATGCAATACCAGAGAGATGAAAGCACCTATGCCTTTGCCAATGGATTCATCACGAATACTGTACCGACGTTGAATGCGGGTACTGTTACCCGTGGTAATACGCAGGCTTCTGAGTGGGCTTTACTTTCGGGACTTGCCCGTCTCCAGTATAATTATAAAGGCAAATATATGCTTACCGGGGCTATTCGTGCAGATGGCGCTTCCCGTTTTGGAAAGCACAACCGCTGGGGATGGTTTCCGTCAATATCTGCCGGATGGCGTATGACTGAGGAAAAATTCATGAAGTCTTTGTCTTTCATCGACGATTTGAAGTTGCGTGCCAGCTATGGCCTGACAGGTAATTTCCGTATACCTAACTACGGTGCGCAAGGTGAAGTTGCCTATCTTAGCTATGTGTTGGGTGGAAGCAGTGCGGAGGCTGTCAAGGGAGCAGCGCCCAAGAGTATGCCTAATCCCGAATTGCGTTGGGAAAAGACTGCACAGGTGAATGTGGGGTTCGATGCATCCCTATTCAAGAACCGCTTGACTTTGGGTTTGGATGTATATAACAGTAACACGTATGACTTGCTTTTGAATGTGCCTGTGCCAATGATGACGGGTTATAGTACTCGTTTGGAAAATATCGGTAAAGTGAACAATAAGGGAGTGGAGTTTAATATTGCAACCAACCAGAAGACGGGCGACCTCAACTGGAGTCTTTATTTCAATATCTCAAAGAATATCAACGAAGTGAAAGAACTCGGACCGGGCAATGCGGATATTATATCTTCCGGTTCAGTGAGCAATGCCTATTTTATAACTCGCGTGGGTGAAGCAATCGGAAGCTATTATCTTCCTATCGTAGAAGGCGTTTATAAGAATCAGGCTGAGGTGGATGCTGCTTTGCACTATAAGGATTCTCCCACCAATTATGGATTGGCTGACACAAAGCCGGGTGATTTTAAATTTAAGGACGTTAATGGAGACAAGATATTGGATATTTCGGATACGGATCGTGCCATTGTGGGTAATTACATGCCCGATTTTACTTATGGTTTCGGTGCTACACTGGCTTGGAAGGGTGTCGACTTCGGTATTGTTTTCCAAGGAGTGCAAGGTAATGAGATTCTGAACCTGTCACGGCGATATTTTTATAACCATGAAGGAAATATGAATAACTACAAAGGGGCTGTTAATCGCTGGAAGTCGGAGGATAATCCCGGTAGTGGAATGAATGTACGTGCCAATCGTGTCAGCAAAGGACAGAACGGAATAACCTCTACATGGCATGTGGAAGACGGCTCTTATCTGCGCATCAAGAACATATCTTTGGGCTATACGTTGCCGGAAAGCTGGCTTCGGAAGGTGTATTTGAAGTCTGCCCGTATATATTGTTCCGTCCAAAACCCATTTACCTTTACAAGTTATGAGGGATATAATCCGGAGGTGTCAAATCGCACTGCCGCAACGACCAATGGAGAAGATTACGGTGTGTATCCATTGGCAAGAACGACCTCGATAGGCGTTAATCTTACGTTTTAATCTTAAAAAAACAGTGATATGAAAAAAATAATAATATTGGTTTTTACAGCAATAATTCTTTCAAGCTGTAATGATTTTATAGATCTGAAACCCATTGATTTTCCTACGGAAGAGACGTTTTATAAAGATGTAAAAGGGTTGGAAGGAGCGGTTATAGGCCTTTATGATGAGTTGCAGTCCAGTGGCCAGTATGGAGCAACGTTCATGACTTTGATGGAAGTGCGTGGCGACAATGTGAAAGATGATAATTCCGGTGCCAGTGGCGGTATCAGATACCAGATAGAAGTGTTTACTGAGACCCCGGCAAACTCCAATTTGTCAGGCGCTTGGCTTTCGCTCTACACAACGATTTATCGTTGCAACTTGGTACTTCAAAATATGGAACAGGTATCAATGTCTGAAGAACAACGAACTCGTATAGTCGGACAAGCCTCGTTTATACGTGCATTGTGTTATTTTAATCTGGTTCGCTTGTGGGGTGAAGTGCCCGTCGTCACTAAGACTCAGACTGTGGCAGAAGCACGTAATAATAAGCGTGCTGCCGTCGGTGAGGTTTATGACCGGATAGTCAAAGACCTGACCGTGGCCCAGAGCTTGCCTGCTGTTTGGGCAGAGGCGGAAAGAGGTCGTGTCACTTCGTATGCTGCTCATGCGTTGCTGGCAAAGGTCCACTTGTATAGAAAAAACTATCAGGGGGTTGTCAATGAGCTTGCCCCGGTAATGGCAGCCATCAAGGCAGAGAAGGATTTGATGTTGGTACCTATGCCGCAAACTTTCCCTAATAATCTGAAAACAAGCAAGGATATCATTTTCGCCGTTCAATATCTTAAGGGCGGAATTGGCGAGTCTGTCCACCAGAATAATCGCTATCGCAACAATGATAATGGCAATGTCATTTCTTTAGAGCAGTCGGAATTTGAAAGCAACGCGGACAACCGTAAGGCTTTGGTTGCTCCTACCGGGAGTGGGAAGCGTCCGGGCAAATTTGATGCGCCTGCTACGAACAACGAAACCAGTGCCGATTTTCCTGTGTTGCGTTGCGCTGAAGTAATGTTGATGTATGCCGAAGCGGCTAATGAGCTTGCCGCCACTCCTACGCAAGAGGCTTTGGATGCCCTGAATGCCGTACGCATAAACGCAGGACTTACCGGCAAGACATTAGACGAATTGTCCACAAAAGAACTCTTCCGACGGGCGGTATATAAGGAGCGTCGTCTGGAACTTGCTTTAGAGTGCGACCGATGGTTTGACATTGTGCGTACAGGTCAAATGTCTTCCATATTTCCCGGAATTGCCAACTATCGCCAACTCTATCCGGTTCCTTTGACTGAAATAGAGAATGTCAATGATAAAACAGGTTGGCAGAACGAGGGATATATTATAGAATAAAAGTTGTTTTGAAATCCGTGAAATTATGAGAAAGATATATTTATTGCTGTTTGCACTTTTTGCTGTATTGCAGCTTTCGGCTCAAGACCGCGTTGCGCAGATTCGTGAAAAACTGATGAATCGCGACCAAAGCTCGGTGCTTGTGGTAGCTCATCGTGGCGACTGGCGTAATTTCCCTGAGAACTCATTGGAGGCGATAGACAACGCCATTAAGATGGGTGTGGACATTGTGGAGCTGGATGTAATGGAGACAAAAGACGGTGAACTGATATTGATGCATGATAAGTCATTGGATCGTACCACTACCGGAAAAGGCTTGGTTTCTGAAAACACGCTTGATGAGATACGGCAATTGAAGTTAAAGAATGGCTGTAATATCCGTACCATTCACAAAGTCCCTACTTTGGAGGAGGCTTTGCTTCACGCCAAAGGTAAGATTATGATAAATCTGGATAAAGCAGACGCTTATTTTGACCGGATTTATGAACTGATGCAGAAGACGGGAACCACCAAGCAAATCATAATGAAAGGGCGTAAGACGGTGGAAGAAGTCAAGAAGCAATTCGGCGATTATTTGAACGATGTAATCTATATGCCCATTATAGACCTCGATGCGCCGGGGGCTGAGGAGCAAATAGAAAAGTTCATTAAGGACATGGCTCCTGTTGCTTTCGAGTTGCTGTATGTAAAAGACACCAATCCGCTTCCTAAGAAACTGGCGACAGCTTTGAGCGGCCGTTCTCTTATTTGGTATAATACTTTGTGGGACACGATGGCAGGCGGACATGACGACGACATGTCTTTGCAGAGCCCGGATGCCGGTTATGGATATCTGATTGATACACTGGGATGTCGCATAATACAGACGGACAGACCTGCTTACCTGCTGGAATATCTGAAAGCAAAGAATCTGCACGAATAGGGGGGCTGAGAACTCATGTGGAAGTTTATTGCCAATTTTTACAAGGTCTCGCAAGCGAGGCCTTGTAATGGAGAGACTTTGCCGGAACAGAAACGTCGCTTGAAACATCTGCAATGGTCCACTTTTCTTGCCGCGACGCTGGGGTATGGCATATATTACGTCTGCCGTCTCAGTTTGAACGTAGTGAAGAAGCCGATAGTGGAGGAGGGTGTTTTTTCTGAAACAGAATTGGGCATCATCGGTTCGGTGTTGTTCTTTACCTATGCTGTCGGCAAGTTCACCAATGGCTTTCTGGCCGATCGTAGCAATATAAACCGCTTCATGAGCACCGGACTGTTGGTGACGGCATTGGTCAACCTTTGCCTCGGCTTTGTCAATTCATTCATCCTGTTTGCTGTCCTTTGGGGAATCAGCGGTTGGTTTCAGTCAATCGGTGCGGCTTCCTGTGTGGTGGGATTGTCACGTTGGTTCACGGATAAGCAGTGCGGCTCTTTCTATGGATTCTGGAGTGCGAGCCATAACATCGGTGAAGCCATGACTTTTATTGTTGTTGCTTCCATTGTCAGTGCTTTCGGTTGGCGGTATGGCTTTCTGGGGGCAGGACTTGTCGGACTGACCGGTGCCTTGATTGTCTGGCGTTTTTTTCACGATACTCCGCAAAGCAAAGGGCTTCCTGCCGTTAATGAGCCTAAGAAGGAGAAAGAAATGAGTGCATCGCAGAGCGAGGAGTTCAACCGTGCTCAAAAAGAGGTGCTTCGCAATCCTGCCATCTGGATATTGGCCCTCAGCAGTGCTTTCATGTATATCAGCCGTTATGCGGTGAACAGTTGGGGCGTTTTTTATTTGGAGGCGCAGAAAGGCTACTCGACGCTGGATGCCAGCTTCATCATCTCCATCAGTTCGGTTTGCGGCATTGTGGGCACCGTGTTTTCTGGTGTTATCTCTGACAAACTGTTCGGAGGGCGTCGCAATGTTCCTGCCTTGATTTTCGGTTTGCTGAATGTTGCAGCCCTCTGCCTTTTCTTGCTTGTGCCGGGAGTTCATTTTTGGTTGGATGCTGTGGCAATGGTGTTGTTCGGTCTTGGTATCGGTGTGCTGATTTGTTTTCTCGGTGGATTGATGGCCGTTGATATAGCTCCTCGTAATGCTTCGGGGGCTGCATTGGGAGTGGTCGGCATTGCCAGTTATATTGGTGCAGGGCTTCAGGACGTGATGAGTGGTGTGTTGATAGAAGGAAACAAATCCATGATAGACGGAGTGGAAGTTTACGACTTTACTTATATCAATTGGTTTTGGATAGGTTCTGCCTTGTTGTCAGTATTGTTGGCTTTGTTTGTTTGGAATGCTCGGAATAAATCGTAATCCGTTGGCGGAATAATTATAACGCATACCCGGTCTCTTCATGAAATTATTATCAGCCAATCTCGAAAAATGAAGCAATTGCACAAACTGATTGACCTGATTGCTGCTGATGTGTTGATAAAGGAGCGGGATAATATCTTTACAAAATATGCCTTTATTCTTTCCCTTTTGAAAAAGAAAACGGAGTTGTCTTTTCTCACTCCTATACAGAGGGTAGATCAGTATACGACTGATGTACCCTCTGTCGTATA
>JBHADT010000132.1:0-57380 GCA_041855205.1 Bacteroides sp. | reverse complement strand
GGCGGGCCAGCGTACGATAAAAGGTATGCGTGTGCCGGCTTCATAGGCGCTGTATTTGCCGCCCCGGTAGTGTTTCATGGGGGTGTGCCCGTTCAGCAGTTCGAGTGCACGGTCTTGATAGCCGTCGTCGATGACGGGACCGTTGTCGCTACAAAATACGAACAGCGTGTTGTCCGCCAGCTGCAGGCTGTCGAGCGTACGCATGATTTCGCCCACGGTCCAGTCCAGCTGCAGAATGACGTCTCCCCGGTCGCCCATACCGCTCTTTCCGGCAAAGCGGGGATGCGGTACGCGGGGTACGTGTACGTCTTGGGTGCCCATGTAGAGGAAGAACGGTTTGTCTTTATGCTTCACGATGAACTCCTGTGCTTTGCGGGTGATGACGTCGGCAATATCCTCGTCTACCCACAAGGCGGACTTACCTCCCGTCATCCATCCGATGCGGGGAATGCCGTTGACAATAGTGTTATTGTGTCCCTGACTGGGTTTCAGCCGCACGAGTTCGGGATTTTCCGCTCCCGTAGGCCAATTGCCCACTTTCCGTTCGTAGCTTACGCTGATGGGGTCTGCGGGATCGAGATTCACCACCCTTCCGTTTTGCACGAACACGCAGGGTACGCGGTCTACGGTGGCGGGTATGATGTATTCGTAGTCGAATCCGACGTCTTGCGTATTGGGCTTGATGAGTCCGTTGAAGTTGGTTCCTCCCGCCGGTCCCAGTCCCAAATGCCACTTGCCCACCACGCCGGTGGCGTATCCTTCTGCCTTGAACATATCCGCCATGGTGACGCACGCCGTATCGATAATCAGTCCGGAGTTACCGGGGGCAATGCCCGTGTTGGTCTGCCGCCACGGATATCTGCCTGTGAGCAGACCGAAGCGCGACGGCGTACTGGTGGATGAGGTGGCGTAAGCGTTGGTGAATTGCGCTCCCTGCCCGGCAAGGCGGTCGATATGAGGTGTGCTGATGCGTGTGGCTCCGTAGCAACTGAGGTCGCCTAAGCCGAGATCGTCCGCGATGAGATATATCACATTGGGTTTTCCGGACGAAGAGTATCCGGGCGTCTTTTGCTTGGCGACAGATGTGCCGCATCCTGTTGCCACAGCTGCTCCGGGCAGCAACATCCATAGAGAAGAGAGAGGTTTCATGGTCGTAGATTCGCTGTTGTGGGTGTAATTTGCTTATCGGCAAAGCTACGGAACATCCTTCTATATCAATGTATAGAATAATACGTCTGTAAGGAGAAAAAATACATAATTTGTGCCGGGGAGGGGATTTTTCCTTTTTCCCGTTCTTTTATGTTTGGAGAATATCATCCTCCCCAGTCTTCCCTGTCGAGATTCCGGTAACCTATCGCCTCGGCAAGATGAGCGGACTGTATGTCTTCGCTGCCTTCGAGGTCGGCGATGGTGCGGGCTACCTTGAGTATGCGGTCGTAAGCGCGGGCAGAGAGGTTGAACCGCTGCATGGCATGCCTGAGCAAGGAGAGTCCCCGCTCATCGGGCGAAGCGTACCGGGCAAGCAGCGGAGAGGTCATTTGTGCGTTGCAGTATATTCCGGGATGTCCGCCGTATCTCTCTTCCTGTATGTTTCTTGCCCGCATCACCCGTTCGCGTACCGCCCGGCTCTGTTCGGAGGGGTGCTTATCCGAGATTTTTTCGAACGGCACAGGTACCACCTCTACCTGGAGGTCTATGCGGTCGAGCAACGGTCCGGAAATGCGGTTGAGGTACTTACGCACCTGCCCCGGATTGCACACGCACGCCTTGGCGGGATGATTGTAGTAGCCGCACGGACACGGGTTCATGGATGCCACGAGCATGAAACTTGCAGGGTATTCCACGTTGCTTCGCACGCGGGATATACTGATTCGGCGGTCTTCCAACGGTTGGCGCAGCACTTCGAGCACGTTCCGGTTGAATTCGGGCAACTCGTCCAGAAAGAGGATGCCGTTGTGTGCCAGACTGATTTCGCCCGGTTGGGGAAATCCTCCTCCGCCGGTCATGGCTATGGTGGAGATGGTGTGGTGCGGCGCTCTGAACGGACGGATGGAGATAAGTCCGGTGTTTGCGGCAAGCTTGCCCGCCACGGAGTGTATCTTGGTGGTTTCCAAACTCTCGCCCAGCGAGAGTGGCGGCAGGATGGATGGCAACCGTTTGGCGAGCATGGACTTTCCGCTTCCCGGTGCACCTATCAGCAGGATGTTGTGTCCGCCGGCAGCAGCCACTTCGAGTGCCCGCTTCACGTTTTCCTGTCCTTTTACATCGGCGAAATCGAACTCGAATTCGTTCTGCCGGGCACGAAACTCATTGCGGGTATCTACTTCGGTAGGTGTGAGCCGGAGGTCTCCTTTAAAGAACTCCACTACCTCTTTGAGGTTTCCGGCGCCGTACACGGGGAGTTTATTCACCACTGCCGCCTCACATGCGTTCTGACGGGGCACAATCAAACCGTCGAACTCCAGTTCCCGCGCCTTGATGGCTATGGGCAATGCGCCTTTAACGGGGTGCAACGTTCCGTCCAGCCCCAGTTCTCCCATCATGAGGTAGCGTCCCGCCTTTCCGCCATCTATGATTCCGGTGGCGGCGAGCATGCCGACGGCAAGAGGCAGGTCGTAAGCCGACCCCTCTTTGCGAATGTCAGCCGGAGCCATGTTGATGATGATGTTGGAGGCAGGCAGGCGGTAACCGTTTACCTGCAAGGCGGAGAGGATGCGCTGATGACTCTCCTTGACGGCGGAGTCGGGCAGCCCCACAAGGTAGAACATGCAACCTTTGGAACTGTTGACTTCGATGGTTATAAGCGTGGCGTCTATGCCTTGAACGGCGGCTCCGAATACTTTGGTCAGCACGTATGTCTTGCGGTTTTGTCGGGGGTGGGATGGTTATTACTGTTGTTTCTTTTGTTTCTGCTGTTGCTCTGCCTCTTTGAGTTTGGCTTCGATGGCGCGCTCGTCCATGTTTTTGGCTACAATCACCCCCTGCGGGTTTATCAGCACGTTGGCGGGCAGCCTCAGTATGGCAAACTGGCGGGCAGCCTCTCCGTTCCATCCGCCGAAGTCGCATACCTGTTTCCATTGCAGGGTGTCCGTCTTCAGGGTTTCTTTCCAGCGGTTCTTATCCGTATCGAGCGAGATACCGAGCAGGGAGAACTGTTTTTGCCTCTTGATTTGCTTGTACAGACGGCGATACATGGCATTGGAGCTGCGGCTCAGAGTGTCCCACGATGCCCAGAAGTGCACCAGCAGGAATTGGTCGCGGTAGTCGGAACGTATGACGCTGTTACCCTCGCTGTCTCTGAGGCGGAAGTAAGGCGCCGGTTTACCCGTCTGCGCCTTCTCGCACTCTTGCGCCTGCTTGTAGAGCCGTTCGATGTAGGGACGGTCTTTAAGCTCTCCCGTGAGGGAATTGATGAGTCTTTCGATACGGAGGCAGTCGGGGTTGGGCTGGCGGATGAAATATTCCCGAAGCAAAGGTATGCAGGCGAAAGAAGCGGGATTCTTCTTGATGAAGTTCTCGGCAGCCCGCTGTTCATCCGCCGGAGAAAGGATGACGGCGGCCGAGTCCGTGAGCATGCGGTAGAAAGCGGTGAGTTGCTCATTGGCGGGGTTACCGCTGACCTCGAGCCTGGACAGCCTGCCGGCGGAACCCTTCAGGTGTATCTTATCTCCCTTACCCATAAACAGCGGATAGGTGGTGCCGTCGGGGAAAAGGAGCGTGGCTTCCACGAAAGTGTCTATGTCGAGTGTGGCGGAGAACTTGCCCTCTTTCAAGACGAAGGTATCTATGCGGTCGTACAATCTGTCGTTCCCCAAAAGCAGCACGGTGTCGTTCGCTCCTCCGGTTATTTCGCCGTCGAGCGTTACGTACTGTGCGGATGTTTTCTTGCCGCAGGCTACCGCCAGCAGCGGCAGCAGACACAGGAGGATTATTTGCTTCATTCCCGGTATATATATTTTCTGCGAAAGTACGGTTTTAGCCCGAATAAAGAAAGGGTTAAAAGAGAGAAATGCACTTTTGCGTGTGCAGACGAGTGGACGAAAAGGATGTTTCGTACCGCACCTGTGCGGTTCCGGAAACAAATCCCGTACGGTACGCGAACCGCGCGGGTGCGGTTCGCGTACCATGCCCGTGTCGCTCTCCGGACATGCTGTGAGTGCATCTGAGCGTTGTCCGGAACCCGCGACGCCCCTTCCTGCGAAGCACCCGGACACGGTATTTTACTTTAATAGATTCTTGCCATACAAATACAAAAACAGAGCGTAACGCGCCGGTCGAACCGGCACTCGTTACACTCTGCTTGTTTGTCTCTTTCCGCGGAGGAACCCTTCCTGCATGTATATGCGGTCGAAGCGTTTACTGCTTGTTTGCCCGCTTGCGTTCCGTCTCGTCCAGAATGACCTTACGCATGCGCATGGCTTTGGGGGTCACCTCCACATACTCGTCTTCCTTTATATACTCCAACGCCTCTTCGAGCGAAAACTGTACGGGCGGAATCAGGCGCACTTTATCGTCCGAGCCCGAAGCGCGCATGTTGGTGAGTTTCTTCGACTTGGTGACATTGATAACCAGGTCGTTGTCGTGCGAATGCTCACCCACCACTTGTCCGGCATACACTTCGTCCTGAGGAAAGATGAAGAACTTGCCGCGATCCTGCAACTTGTCGATGGCATAGGCGAAAGCCGTACCCGTCTCCATGGCAATCATCGACCCGTTGGTACGTCGCTCTATCTCGCCCCTATGCGGTTGGTATTCCTTGAAGCGGTGTGCCATGATGGCCTCACCCGCAGAGGCGGTAAGCACATTGGTACGCAAGCCGATGATTCCCCGCGAAGGCATGTCGAACTCCAGATTCACCCGTTCGCCGTTACTTTCCATCTTGCTCATTTCACCCTTGCGGCGCGTCACCATGTCGATGATTTTGCTGGCATACTCCTCGGGTACGTTCACCGTCAGTTCCTCGATGGGCTCGCACTTCACGCCGTCTATTTCCTTAAAGATAACCTGCGGCTGCCCCACTTGCAGCTCGTACCCCTCGCGGCGCATGGTTTCGATCAGTACCGAAAGGTGCAGCACGCCTCTTCCCGAAACCACCCATTTGCCGTCTTCCTCACTCTTTACCACACGCAGGGCAAGGTTCTTGTCCAGCTCCTTAATGAGGCGGTCGTGGATGTGGCGCGATGTCACGAACTTACCGTCTCGACCGAAGAAAGGCGAATCGTTGATGGCAAACAGCATGCTCATCGTAGGCTCGTCGATAGAGATGGGCGCGAGCGCCTCGGGCTGCTCGTAGTCGCATACCGTATCGCCTATCTCAAAGCCCTCGATACCTACCAGCGCGCAGATGTCGCCCGAAGAAACCTCCTGCGTCTTCACTCGTCCCAGTCCCTCGAACGTATGGAGCTCTTTTATCTTAGACTTCACGATGCGTCCGTCACGTTTCGCCAGCGAGATGTTCATCCCCTCGCGGAGCGAACCGCGATGCACACGCCCCACGGCGATACGACCCGTGTACGAGGAATAGTCGAGCGAGGTGACAAGCATCTGCGGCGTACCTTCGAGCTGTTTCGGAGCCGGAATGTTCTCCACGATACAGTCGAGCAACGCGAATATGTCGGCGGCAGGCTGCTTCCAGTCCGTACTCATCCAGTTGTTCTTCGCCGAACCGTAGATGACCGGGAAGTCAAGTTGTTCCTCGGTGGCGTTCAGGCTGAACATGAGGTCGAACACCATCTCATACACCTCGTCGGGACGACAATTGGGTTTATCCACCTTATTCACCACCACCACGGGCTTCAATCCTATCTGCAAAGCTTTCTGAAGCACAAACCGCGTTTGCGGCATGGGACCTTCAAAGGCGTCTACGAGCAGGATGCAACCGTCTGCCATGTTGAGCACACGCTCCACCTCTCCGCCGAAGTCGCTGTGTCCCGGAGTATCTATGATGTTTATTTTTGTTCCCTTATAGTTGATGGAAACGTTTTTTGAAAGAATGGTTATGCCCCGTTCACGTTCCAGATCGTTGTTGTCCAGCATCAGTTCGCCGGTGCTTTGGTTGCTGCGGAAGAGGTTTCCTGCCAGGAGCATCTTATCTACCAGTGTTGTTTTCCCATGATCCACATGGGCAATGATTGCAATGTTTCTGATTTGTTGCATATAATACCTATGATTAATGTTTCGCTTCGTTTCAGACCGGGGAGGTCATAGTGCGGGAATATGCGGCACAGGCGAAACTTCAGTGTCCGCAATTTCGCCGCAAAGGTACTAAGTTTTGACATAAAACGGATATGGAGACTAAAAAAATGATTGAGAATCATTGCGATATAAAAGTTTCTACCTATCTTTGCACGCTCGAAGAATTTAATTATCGATAATTTTTTAATTAAACGTTATGTATTTAGACGCTGCTAAAAAGCAAGAAATCTTCGGCAAGTACGGAAAGTCTAACACTGATACTGGATCAGCTGAGTCTCAGATAGCTTTGTTTTCCTACCGTATTGCCCACCTGACTGAGCACCTTAAGCTCAACAGAAAAGATTATAGTACTGAGAGAGCCCTGACAATGTTGGTAGGTAAACGCCGCAGATTGCTGAACTACCTGAAAGACCGTGATATCGAAAGATATCGTTCCATTGTGAAAGAGCTCGGTCTGCGTAAGTAATTCTCAATTGCTTCGCAAACAAAAGAGAGAGAGGAATGCTTCTGACGAAGCATTCCTCTCTCTCTTTAATGTTCTTCCCGGATGGAAGCTTCCGCTATTCTTTAAGAAATGGACGGGAAAGATGATTCTGGTCAGTTTTTCCCATAACTCTGTCAATTTTTACACGATATTCTTTTCAGACTTCCGTAATTTAGCGTCATATCTGTTACCTTTTTATTGTCTAATTCATGAAGAATATGAAAAAAGAAGAACTACAAGGACCATGTAGTAGCTGGAGCATGTCCTTATCCGTAAAAAGAATCCGGCTCGTATTCGGAATTTCCGCCGCGCTTTTGTGCGTCTCACCCCTTGCAAGTGCGGAATCATCGGACTCAACGGAGCTTTCGAACCTCCAATCGGTGCTTCAAAGCAGGGAGATTACCGGAAGAATCGTCGACGAAACCGGCGAACCCCTCATCGGAGTGTCCATTCAGGTAAAGGAGAGCGGTGCAGGCACCATATCCGACATAGACGGAAATTTCTCCATTAAAGTTTCTGAAGGCGAAACGCTGATTGTCTCGTACGTGGGCTACAAAACCCAACAAATAATTCCGGGAAAGCAAACCAGGCTGGAGGTGACACTCTTGAGCGACAACAAACTGCTGGATGAAGTGGTGGTTGTGGGATACGGCGTGGTGAAGAAGTCGGACCTTACGGGCTCCGTAGGTAGTGTCAAGGCGGAGAATATCTCTTCGAAAGGTGCGACCTCGCTGGTGGAGAGCCTGCAAGGACAGGTGGCGGGGGTAAACATCTCGCAATCGTCAAGTAGGGCGGGCGACGGGTTTAACATACAAATCCGCGGGAAAAGCTCCCTGAACGGAGGCGAACCCTTGTATGTGATAGACGGTGTTGTTTGCGACAACATGAACTTCCTGAATCCGATGGATATAGAAAAGGTGGATATCCTCAAGGATGCTTCCTCTACCGCCATCTACGGTTCGAGGGCAACGAACGGAGTGGTGATGATCACCACCAAGAAAGGAGATTCCGGAGCAGCCCGCACAAGCATCAGCTACGACGGATACTACGGAGTGAAGACCACGGCGAATATGCCGGACTTCATGAACGGAGACGAATTCATGGACTACCGTTTCTTCCGCTACTTGGTTTCGTCTATGGACACGTCTACCGGACTGACGACATGGAGCATGACCCAGTCGAACTTCCGCAACTTCTGGGGTGCGGACAGCCCGGTGGTGAAAGACATGTATGCCAACAAGCGTTATACGGACTGGGCGGATATCGTGACACGAGACGGTTCGCAACAGAACCATTTCTTCAACATCTCCGGAAATGCCAAGGACATTACCTATCGTATAGGTCTGGGATACCAGCAGGAGGAAGGAATCATGTATGACAAGTACGAGAGATGGAATATCAAAGGCTCTATCGACCATAAGATTTCCGAGAAGCTCTCCGTTGGATTCTCTACCAACATGGCTACCTCCATGAAACGTAACGGAAGTCTCAACTCCGTACTTACCGGCTTTCGCATGACTCCGCTGATGCCTTGTTACTATTGGGAGGGCGAGAATGCGGGTAAACCCATCTACCAGCCCGGTAAGGATGCAGTGGTGTATCCCGACGGCGGTGGTCCGACCTCGACCATCAACCCCGTTGTAGACAGGGGAAACTCCAAAGACGACACACGCGCTTACGATGTCATGGCAAATCTTTATCTGCAGTTTGCTCCTCTTCCGTCGGTTATCATCAAGAGCACGTTCTCGCCCATGTTCTACAAAAAGCACAACGGTGTGTCTTACAACAGTCAGACGCAGCTTCGAAGCGGCAAGTCCAACATGAGCGAATCGTATAACGACCGCATGTTCTCATACACATGGGATACGCAAGCCAACTACATCAAGACGTTCGGCGATCACAGCATCAACGCGCTGGCTCTCTTCAGTGCATATCAGCAGAAACAGGAAGGAGACTACATCAACATCGTGGACAAGCCCTTCGACGTAGACTGGTACAACAACGGTTCGGGAACGGTGCAGAACCAATCCAGTTATTATCAGAAAACTTCGATGCTCTCGTACGTATTGCGTTTGAACTACGCTTACAAGGGCAAATATATGGCTACGGTCTCTTCCCGCTGGGACGGCAGTTCCAAGTTCCAGAAAGACAACCGCTGGGGTATGTTCCCCTCCATGGCGGTGGCATGGCGCATTTCGGAAGAGGGGTTCATGGCTTCCGCTCAACGGTGGCTCAGTAACCTTAAACTCCGTGCAAGTTTCGGTATCACCGGAAACAATGCCGGAGTGGGACCCTACGACACGCAGGCGCTGTCTGACATTAAGTACTATTACAACTTCGGCTCTACCGTTGCCAACGGCTACGGTTACACCATGAGCAATTCCAGCCTCACTTGGGAAAAGACTTCCGAACTTAATCTGGGAGTCGATTTCGGTCTTTTCGACAACCGCATCAACGGTTCGGTGGATGTGTACAACAAGACATCGAAGGACCTGCTGATGGAGATGAAAACGCCTTTCGAACTCGGTTCGTACACCGGCTCCATCGTGAACAATGTGGGAAAGGTAAACAATAAGGGTATCGAACTGCAACTGAACACCGTCAATATCCGCCAAAAGAACTGGTACTGGGAAACATCGTTCTCGTTTGCCCGGAACATCAACAGCATCGAGGAACTCAACGACACCAAAGAAGACCTGGTGGGAAACAAATGGTTTATCGGACAACCCATCGACGTGGTGTACGGCTATAAATATATAGGAATATGCACGCGCGAGGAAGCGCAGGAGTATGCGAAAGATTCCCAAAAGAAGACCAAGTTCTATGAGGGCGAGATGAAGATTCACGACAAAGACGGCAACGGTGTCATCGACGCCAACGATAAGATGATTCTCGGCCACTGCGCTCCCACATGGACAGGTAGCCTGTCGTCCAACCTGACATATAAGAACGTGGACTTCTCGTTCAGCATATACGCCAGTCAGGGCGGTACGGTGTATTCTCCGTTCATGGCGGAATTTACCGATTACAGCCAACGCGGCATGAATCGCATAAAGATGGACTACTACATTCCTGAGGGTGTACCTGTGTTGGGTGCGGACGGAACCATACAGACACAAACCGCCACGCACTACGGCAGCTATCCTTTCCCTACCAACGGTGGTAACGGCAAGGGTGGAGGCGCCAACTGGCTGAGCGGAAGCAGCGAAGACCGCGCTCAGTATTTCGTGAACAACTCGTACGTGAAGGTGAAGAACATTACGCTGGGTTACACCTTCCCGCAGAAATTACTCTCCAAACTTCATCTGTCGCACTTGCGTATTTATGCCAATGTGCTGAATCCGTTCACTTTCACCTCATACAAAGGGTTCGATCCCGAGTGGGCCGATGCTTCGGTGAGCGACGGCAGCGGAGGCGTTTCTTCAAGAACTTATCAGATAGGCGTGAACTTGAAATTTTAAACATTGAATCGATTATGAAAAAGATATATCTTTCCTCACTCATACTGCTTTCATCCGCAGTATTTTCAGGTTGTTCCGGCTTTCTGGATCAAGACAACCGTTCGAATGTTCCTTCCGATGTCTTTTACCGGACGGAGAAGGGATTCACTAACCTGATGAACAGCACTTACTCTACGTTGCGTACGTTGTACAATACTTCGCCTCAGATGTTTGTGGCGGGTACGGACTTGTATGCCGACGGCAAGTCGCAGGGAGTGGTGATGAGTCAGTATACATTTACCGCCGACGAAGGGGTAATACGGGATTTTTATCAGAACTGCTACAAAGGCATTCAGCTGGCAAACAGCGTTATCCATTACGGCGAGCTTACCGAACAGTTCGGCGCACGCCTTCAGTATGTTGACGAAGCGCGCTTCATCCGGGCATGGTACTATTTCCAACTCGTCCAGCAGTTCGGTTCGGTCCCGTTGAAGAAAGAGATGTTTACCTCTGCCGAAATGATGCACGAGCGTACTCCCTTATCCGAAGTCTACGGCTTCCTTATCGAAGAATTCGGTTACCTCGCCTCTTCGGCGTCGAAACTGCCGGAACGGAGCGCTTCGGGGGTGGGACGGGCCAACAAGCGGGCGGCGTCTTTCTTCCTTGCCAAGACATACCTGACAAGAGGGTGGCTCGACGGTAAGGACTACGAGGCGCAACAACAGAACATCGCTCAGGCAACCGATTTCGAGAAAGCGGCGCAGTATGCACTCGAAGCCATTGCGGGAGAGGTTCCTTCCGTATCCATCGAATCCGCTTTCGACGTGAATAACGAGGAGAACGGTGAAATCTTCTGGAGTGTGCAGTTCAGTTCGGCTTCGGTGGAGAATCCCGTTTCGGACGGATCGTACCAGCAGGCGCAGTTCGGTTCGTATCTGGGAGGTTCCGAAAAGCCTCTGAACAAAGCCATCGACGGCAACTTCGCCCCATCGCTAAGGTTGCAACAGCTCTATACCCGGGGAGATGCCCGTCTGGAGCAGACATTCATGCTGGAGTTCCATAAGAATTACTTCGACTATTACATCTCGCCCACCACTTCTCCCATCATTTATTACTACGCTCCGGCATGGGCTACGGACAGCGACATCGAAGCGTGGAAAGCCGACGACCCCAACGGACTGAAGACGAACACGCTCATCAGTAAGACCATAGCCGAGGGTGGTCTGGCCCCGTCGAACGGTGCACCCGCCACCTACAAAGACC
This sequence comes from Bacteroides sp., assembly GCA_041855205.1. GTDB lineage: Bacteria > Bacteroidota > Bacteroidia > Bacteroidales > Bacteroidaceae > Bacteroides. Next base: position 45,998 of record JBHADT010000132.1, on the reverse strand, counting down.
GCCGCTCGCAAGACTACGGGACGGCTTGTATCAAGAAATTCGACGATTACAGCGAGGCGTCCATAGCCAACCGAAACACCGCATGTAGCATGCACGACGTTTCTTTGGCACGTTTGGGTGAGGCTTACCTCATTGCGGCCGAGGCGTACATCAAACAGAGCATGACAGACAAGGCGGCCGAGATGATAAACCAGCTGCGAAAGCGTCCGGGAACCATACGCAGCGGATACGACGCGCAGATGACCGTAGCGGCTGCCGAAATGAGCATAGACTTCTTGCTCGATGAGCGTGCCCGCGAGCTGGCGGGCGAGTATGTTCGCTGGACAGACCTGAAACGTACGCATAAACTGGTGGAATATGCCACCAAGTACAACGAAGACGGCATACAGGAATCTGCGATGAAAGGTCCTGACGGGAAATACAAAACCCTGCGTCCCATCCCGCAGGAAGCTATTGACCTGAATCAGGCGAACATAGAACAGAATCCCGGATACTGACGGACGTACGGACAATCCGGCGGACCGGAAACGGCAAGCCGATGAATCCTTCCGGATACGCAACGGGCAGACAAGTCTTCTCCAACCGGGGACTTGTGTGCCCGTTTGTTTTTATCTGCAGAGAGGGCAAAAAATGTACGTATATGAAACGCCCGGAGTAAGACACCCGTTTCATGCGGGAACCGTGCCTGTATCGTACGGGAACCGCACCCGTACGGTTCGAGTAGCGAGCAAAGGGTATTTCCATAGCATCACAACATTCTGTTTTTCAGCATTTTGCCAAATCCGGATTAAGGCAGGAGACAAAGAAAAAATCTTTCTTATCCACACCGGAAAAGAATTAATAGCATGGAAATCGTTACTTTTGCCGCAGAAACAGGGTAATGGGCAGGAAAGGCACTCGTCGTGCTCCTTCACCGGATTACCCGCAACTCACACACAGTTATGGCAGATTTACTTCCCGTTTTTTTCGCTCCGTTGCAAGGCTACACGGAGGCTATTTACCGCCAAGCCCACGCACGGGTGTTCGGCGGAGTGGAAACATACTACACACCTTTTGTGCGTGTGGAACGAAATGAGATACGACGCAAGGACATACGCGAGATAGACCCCGACAACAACCGGGGAGTGGCGCTCCTGCCGCAACTCATCGCCCCGGACAGCGAGAAGCTGGAACAGATAATCGCCCTTTTCATAGGGAAAGGCTACCGCGAGGCGTGCATCAACCTCGGTTGCCCGTTTCCCATGCTTGCCAAGCGACACAACGGCGCGGGCATGCTTCCCTACCCCGATGAAGTACGCAACCTGCTCGTCGCAGCCGTGGAGAGACATCCCGACATACGTTTCTCTGTAAAGATGCGTCTTGGCTGGGAACATGCCTCCGAGTCGCTCGCCCTGCTGCCCCTACTCAACGAACTGCCGCTGGCAAACATTATTCTGCACCCCCGCTTGGGCATACAGCAATACAAGGGAGAGACGGATCTTGAGGCTTTCGACGCTTTCTACCAGGCATGCCGGCACCCGTTGGTGTACAACGGCGACCTGCTCCGTACGGACGACATACATCGCATAGCCGAACGTTTTCCCCGCCTCTCGGGCGTGATGATAGGTCGCGGATTGCTCGCCAACCCCGCCCTTGCCGTGGAATATCGCCGGGGAACACCCTTAGACCCCGGTGAATACAAGGAAAAATTACGTACCTTCCACCAAGAAGTGTTCACAGCCTACGGCAATCTGCTGGAAGGCGGCGAAAAACAATTACTCATGAAGATGAAGACGTTTTGGGAATACCTGCTGCCGGATGGCAACCGGAAAGCCCGGAAAGTAATTCACAAGACAAGCAAACTCAGCAACTACGTGCAGGCGGTAAACGAACTGCTCAGATAAGATTCACTTAAGATTCGCTACCGCACACGCCGCAGTGTCATCCCGTAGCTCGCGGCATCCTTGCAGCGGATGCGCAGCGTCGTGCGTCCGGCGTCCGTGCGGCGCAACTCATAAGCCACAGGTGGAAACACTTCCTTTCCCAGACTGCGGGAAGCGAGGCTTTGCCCGTCATATCCCGCCGACACGGAACTCACGGGAGGCGTCGCCACTTCCCACTTGCCACGCAGAGTAACCGTCACGGGTATCTCGCCGCTCTCATTGTCTATCCACGGACGCGAATAGATGCTGCGTTCCACACGCCGCCCTCTCTCATCGTACACATCGTCGCTCCCACCCCTGTAAAACGCCAGGTCGGGCTGTGAAAGAGTGAGTTGCAAGTCATCGCCCGAAAGGCGGGTCATCACGAGACAAGCCGTATCGGCACGCTCCAGCACGCCCGCTCCGGGAAGGGAATCGGGTGCGTCGAACAAGACGTACGAGGTGAGTGTATCGGCAAGCGAATGTACCACGTGCGCGGTGTCATCGTGCCTCCACACCCGGTAAGAGGGATGGAGGGCGAAAGCCTGTAACGTCTGCCTGTCCGTGCAAGGAAGCACGGCATACTCATAGGCGGCCCCTTTCGGAGCCGTTCCGTGTTGCAGCACCAGCGACACCCAGTCGCCCGATGTGGGAGCCGTGCTGCGTTCACCCACGGTGACCTGTGGAAAGTTTTTCTCGAATTTCGCTGCTTTCAGCGAGTTTTCGGGCAGATAATAACCTACTCCGTTGGGGTCGAGGAAAGTCTGCCCATTCTGTTCGTATTTCTGCCAATAAGCTTTGGTCCGGGGCGATGAGGCGGCAAGTTGGAAGAGTGTGGTTTCGGTGGGATGCGTCTCGTTCGCATTCCGTATGCCCGAACCCAAACACACAATCACGTCGCCAAGAAAGTGATAAGACTTGCGTGCACGGTGAGAGCCATTGTATTTATCGTGCTCGTGCAGTTTCATCCCGAAATTTCCGTGAGTTCCTTCATGAGAGAGACCACCCGCGAAAGCCTCATCGGAAAAGAGCATCTCCTCCATACCCGAAAAGGTGTCTACATTGAGCACCCGCGCACGCAGGCTGTCGAAAGGCAGGCGAATGGCTGTGGCGCCGGGAATACGATTCCAGTCGAACCCCGCCTCCTGCCATCCCGATGTACCGAAAGTGACAGTTTCACCGGAATCTCCGGTAAGTATCTGCATGCTTCCGTGTGCCAGATAACGCCCGTAGAAGTTGGCGTCGAGGTAGTGTTCGGCAGCCCACAGGTAGCGCGAGTGTCCGCGTACCACCGCCGCCCAATGGGCACGGCGATGCACTGAGGCGCAAGCATATCCCAGTGCGAGATTACCCTGCGGATGTGATTCGGCGCAGAAGCCTGCTTCCTTGAAACTCCTTTCCAGTTCCTGTTCGCGGATGGAGGAAGCCTGCGGCAGGTAGTCCGGCGCCTGCTTGTCGGGAACGGGGGTATGCTCCATCAAGCGCAGGTAAGCCGCCGCCAGTTCAGAATCTATGCGTTCCGAGGCATCGGGCGTTCCGGCAAGCGCCAGTGTGGCGTATTGCAGAGGAATCAACTGCCCCTTTCCATTGGGATGCCTGCCCGACATGGATAACGGCCACTGGCGCACATTGCAGTAGAAGCGCATGGCTAACAACGCTTTCTTTACCGTGGCGTGTGCCAACGGAGACACCTTGAAGTCCGTCCCGCTCAGCAGATATATCATGTTCACCGCTCCCTCCAGTCCGCCCACGGCATAAGCCGGATAGTGGTTCCGGTGATGAAAGGCTGAACCGTCTTTCTTGAACGAACCTGCCAGACCCGATGCCGGACGGCATCCGTAGTCTATCCAGCGGGAGAATGAGCGCAGGTATTGCAGTTTCTCTGGAGTATCGTGCATCATCAGGATACTCGCTATCCGTCCCTGAGTCTGCGTGTTGAAGGAATCCATGTCTATGCCGTCCCGTTTCGGACGGGGGTAAACCTCATTGGCAATGGCATACCAGCGCATCGTGCGTTCCGCCTCGTCCAGTTTTCCCGCCGCCTGCAACACGTCTTTCATCAGAAAGTAGGCGACATAAAGTCCGCGCATGCTGTATCCGTAGTGGTGTATGTTGCCCCAACAACTGCCATAGGCGACTCCCTGGTCGGTGATGTGGTCGTACATGGCAAGGAATTTATCCCTCAACTCTGCTTTCCACTTTCTCATATCTCCGGCTTCGGTGTCCGCCTTTCTCGCGGGCGAAACGTTTTCGCTGCGGGCAAGCGCATGGTTTGCGTCTCGGTAGGCAACGGCTATGCGCCTCATCAGGTTGAAGTAGTCGTTCATCTCCATACCCAGTTTCACGAACATGTTCTTGTCCCAGTCGGGCAGCATGCGCTCGTAGGCTTCTGCCTGTCGCACCATGAAGATGGGTAAGCCCGTCACCACGCCCTTGTTGTAGCTGATGCCGTAACCGGCATAGTGCCTGCGGATGCTTTGCATCTCCTTTTCAGAGAGTGCGGAGGGGGTGTACAACATCTCCTCGAAGCGTTTTTCCACGCGGTGCATCTCTGCACGGTGCCACTCGCTGACGGGCGTCAGCGGCAGTTCGGGCTTCCAAAGCGAATGTTCATACACCACCAACCAGTGGTTGGTGGTGCCCTTGTTCACGAAAGGCACTTGCACATCGGCAGTTTGCTGGCGGGCATCCACCTTCACCCCGGTTACCAGGTGGTCGATGAAAAGTTCACCGCGCACATCGGGAGCCACGATGCGCAGTTCGTTCATCCCCTCCTCCGGCGTACCTTGCATATCGCGCTCGTAGCACACCCATGCGGCACGCCATCCCGTGAAGTCGATGCCGAAGGGAAACGATGCGCACTGCTTGCCGTCTTTCAGGAAACGGAACTCGATGGTGCGGTTTTGTGCACGTTCGTTGTACACCCACACGATAAAGGCAGACAGGTAGGTGTCCGCTCCCATAGGGTCTTTGGGCTCGAAACGCAAGTCGTGTTGCAGACTCAGCACGCTGCCGGGGCGAAAGGTCCAGCGCAGGCTGCGTTGTCCGTCTTTGTAGTGGCGGGTACTGGTTGCAATGCTTCCGCGCGACACGCTGAGGTCGGCAGAGAGGTTGGTTTCTTCGAAAGAGAGCAGACGCTCGTTGTGCACAATTTGTGCGCTCATGCTACCGGCAAACAGCAGCGCGGGCAGCAAAAAGGAAAGAATGGTTTTCATTGGGGCAGTAGGCTTTCATGGTTTCCACAAAGAAAGGAGATATTCTGCCATATCTACCGACAAAATCATTCAGAAAATCTCTACAATAGTATCTTAATGTATCGATTTGTGTTTTCTTTGATTTCAGAATGAAAAAAACTATATTTGCCCGTCAAAACCGTAGACCATGGAGAACACACTGACGGAGATGTTGAGTGCGAGCGGAGGTATGACCGATTTTTTACAGTCGTTGGTGTACTTCATGCAAGGAGGCTGTTTTGTTTTCACCCTTATGGGCGGAATACAACTCTGCACCTTCGAACCGGACAATCGTTTAAAACGCTTCCTGAGTACGATATTCTTTCTGTGTGCAGGAATGTATCTCAAAGACATTATCATCTACCAGTCGGCTTTCTTCAACTTTGCTCCCCTCTATCGTGTGTCAATATCCATAGATTATTGGCTCGTTCCTTTCTGTGTCATGTTTGTGCTCGAGTTGCTAAATCCCGGCTGGGTGAACCGACGGATGGTAATATGCCACCTGTTCCCTTTCCTTTTGTACACGCTGCTTGTCGTTTTCGTCCCTGCCGACGAGGTTATCTGGATGGGAATGCTGCTGACAGCGATTTACGGGATAGGGAACATAATCTTTATCATTCCGCGGATAAGAGATTACGAGCAAGTGATGATGCAGGAGTATTCCAACACTGAGCGTGTTGGAATCGGATGGATTAAGTTCGTGTTTTTCTGTTTTATTGTCTATTTGGCTTTATGGCTGTGTGCGAGCTTGCAAAAGAATCCGTGTGTGGATGTGCTTTATTATCTGTTTTCGTTATTGCTTTGGTTTCTGATTCTGTTCAAGGGATATAAGCAGGAAGTCATCTTCTCGGGCGTGAACGGGAAAGATGAAATGAACAGGGAACAGGACGAGATGTTTCTGCAAACAGGATACTGGGAATTTGCTTTTGCACAAACGGGCGAAACACCAGACGAGGCGATTCGCAAACGCCAACTCTTCTTGAATCCTTGCATCAGACTCTCGGAAGTGGCAGTGGAGCTGAACACCAACCGCACCTACCTCTCCAATTACCTGAACCGGGTGCAAAAGACCTCTTTTCTCGACTACATCAACAGACTCCGATTGGAGTATGCCTGCACGCTGCTCTCCGACCCCGCCAACCACGACACGCTGGAGGTGATCTCCGAGAAGTCGGGGTTCAACTCTTTCTCCACCTTTTACCGGAGCTTCGTCAAGGCTTACTCCACAACTCCCGGAAAGTTTCGCACCGGGAAAAACGAACAAAGCGGTGCTCACACCGGCTGAAACACCTTTCAATAGCTTGTTTTTTACCTTTTGCATGGTTTTATTTACAGATTGAAAAGACTTTGTACTTATTGACAAAGCCAAAGATGTCATGGGTTTATACTTTTAGAGCTGTAATTCAATTATAGTTTTTAACGTAAAAATCGATGTACAAATGAACAACTGTAAACTAATGCTTTGGGGAACGCTTTTCTCCTTTTTATTGTGTGCGGCTCCGCTAACCGTGTGTGCGCAGGAAGAACAACAGGCTGAAGCAAGTGCTCGACAGCAGGAACCCAAAAAGAAGAAGTCTAAATTCGGCTCGATACTGCGCAAAATGGGCGAAGCCACCACGGGTATCAACATGAGCAACGAACTCTTTACCGTGATTCCGCCGGTGGTGAAACGAAACATCGACATCGAGGTTGTGGGATGCTATGGAGACAGTGGCAGCGAAACCGTGACACTCATCTTCATTGCCAGGTCAAAGAAAGCCAAGGCGGATTTCCGTGTGGGAAGCATCTACGGCAGCGATAAGGCGTATGACAGCAAAGGAACCACGTTCGACCGCACAGGCACCAAACAAGTTAGTCAGGACTGCCCGGTGGGGGTGCCCGTGAAGTACGAACTGGGATTCAAGGGCGTGCCCGGCACGCTTCAGGCGCTCGAGCTCATCTCGCTCAACTGGTGGATGAGTGCCGGCAGCGACAAAGGGCATTCCAATTCCGACACGCCGAATATGGAATTTAGAAACGTTCCCATACTTTGGGATGTTGTTCCGGAATAACATTGTACCCACAGGCATTTGCTTTCCGGGAGATTGCATGGCAAAGCTAATGTCGCATGTAGACTTATAGTAACTTACTGCATTATATTAATCGCTTAAATCCACATAAAAATGAAACTTAGAAATTTAATTAGGGGCATATGCGCCTTGTCTGTTTTGCTTATTGCTTACGCTTGTTCGGGAGGAGGCAGCTCACCGGCTTCCAAGATGGAAAAACACGAATTGTTCGGGAAAGTCCCGGCGTTGAAGATGGACTATATATACAAAGACTCTGTGGGAGAAAGCAAGGCAAAAGCTGAAGCGGAAAAAGCCATCAAGAACAAGAATATGGATAAGCTGGAGAAGCTTGTCAAAGAAGCAAAGATGGAGGAAGATGCACTGAAACTGGACTTCAAAGAGAATATAGAGAAAGCCAAAACCGAAATCATTGGAAACGATATTCCTGTGGAGGTAGCACAGGATGCCGGGTACGAAGTGTTTGAATGCAAAATCACGGATGTGGATTCCTCCGGCAGCATTGAAGCGGTATGTAAGTTCAGGGTTACCGACCCGGATAAAATCAAAGGTGTATTCGGGTACTCGAAGGGAGAGTTGATCGTAACTTGGCGGTATTTGGACAAAGAAGGACTGCAAATAGGCAAAGACATGGCTGCCTACATCAAGCTGCCCTCAAACAAGAAAAGCGAAAACCTGAATGCGGAGGTGGAGCAAAAAATACAAATCCGACCGCATAAAACAAACAACTACCTGAAAGACTTCGGCAAGGTTTATTTCCTGAACTGACCCAACCTGTTTTACAAACAGCCGAAAAGGATATAGATTATTTCCCCCGCAGGTACTCGAACCCGAAGCGGCAGCGGAGGCAGTCTTTCTTCTCGCAGTACTCCTTTTGAAGTTGGAGCAATGCCTGCGAATCGGCGGCGTTGGAGACTGGGATTCCCGCTCCGCTCCACATGCGGATGACATGGTTGTCTTCTGCTTTCAGTTCTTCCAGCAAACGACCGGCGCGCTCGCACAGCGTGTCGGTCGCCTTGTGTCTGCCGTAGGCATAGAGAAACGGCACCACGGTGTTAATGAGAACAAGATTCAATGCACGCATTCCCGTGGTTTTTGTCCTGCGGGGAGAGGGACGTCCGAATATGAAATGTTCTTCCCAGTAGTCCGATGCGGTGCCGGTGAGCAGGCTGCGTATCGCTTCGGAGGTTTCGGCTTCCATCACTCGCGAGAAGAGTGAACGTTCTTTGTGATAGAGCGAGGCTAACTGTGCTATGCGCACATGAGGGAAGTTTTGCGGACGGGAGCGAAGAAACTTCCACCTGTCTGCCTCCATGGGTTGGGGTAAGGAAAACTTCCTGCTCAGGTAGCCGTATTCGTTGCGGAGTTTCTGAAAATAGGCGTCTTCAACGGAAGTTTCCTCCTCAAGAAGCCCGGCAGTACCGAAAAAGAAAGCTTCCACCTGAAAGAGGTTGTCGCGATGCTTATCTATCGCACGGAAGGGCAAGCGGTTTGCCCAGAACTCAAACGCGTCTCCATTAAGCCCGAAGCCGAAGTTACGTGCCAACGTAACGAAGAATACATCTTCCCAATGCCGGTCGTGACGAAGCAGACGCTCGTGCAGAAGCCGCGTCTTCTGTTCCAGCCGCTCGCTCTGAAGAGCGGTAAGCCACGAGTGAACCATAAGCCGGGGCAGGCGAGAGAGTATTTCGAAACAGGGAGGCGACACGGGTGCGCAGCGAAGCTCGTCGTAACGGCGGCGCACACCATCGGGGCAGGCAAGCAACAGGTGCGGAATAGGCTGTCCGGACGGACGGGAAACCACACAATCCATCTTCTCCACCACATGCAGAATCACGTTGTCGTATGCGCCGTCGATGTGATGTCCGTGCTTCATCCAGTCCGATGAACAGGTATGTATCTCCACATTGCCTACCCACAGCGTACCTCCTATCTTGAGTTTGGCGTTGAAGAAGTCGGGTCCCGCATGGACGTTCGGCAATCCGGGGTCGATGACTTCGAGGGTTTCGCCCGTGTGCGTACGCAGGGTTTCAAGCGGAAATATCCTATGCTTCCAGACATAGTGCAGCAAGTGTTCCATTGAGATGATTCGGATTACGTTTTTAAGGTATCGCGCCCGCCGCGGCGGACTGTCTGACAAAAAGAGACGGACAAAAGTAGAAAAAGATTCGCGAAGCAGGCGCGAAGCCCTTCGCTTTGTTGCAAAAAGACAGTTGCTTTCCGTTGTGCACCTGCATTATTTGAGTTAAGAAACGCTTTTTCTTACCATCCGATGAGCCTAAATCGGTGTGTATACACTATATTTGCAAGCAATGACATATTGACAAATCGAATAAATACAGCGTATTACATGAAAATAGCATTGATAGGCTACGGAAAAATGGGCAAGGAGATAGAACGCATAGCCCTTGAGCGCGGACACCGGATAGTAAGCATCATAGACGTGCACAATCAGGAGGAATTCGGTTCCGAAGCATTCCGGAGCGCAGATGTCGCCATCGAATTCACCAATCCCATGGTAGCGTATGGCAATTACCTCAAGGCTTTCGAGGCGGGTGTGAAAGTGGTGTCGGGAAGCACAGGGTGGATGGACGAACACGGCGATGAGATACGAGCGCTCTGCACCACGGGCGGGAAGACGCTGTTCTGGTCGTCCAACTTCAGCCTGGGAGTAAGTATATTCTCCGCCGTGAACAAGTACCTCGCCCGGCTGATGAACAACTTCCCCAACTACGACGTGCACATGAGCGAAACGCATCACATACACAAGCTGGATGCCCCGAGCGGGACGGCCATCACGCTTGCCGAAGGCATACTGGAACGGATAGACCGCAAACAGAAATGGGTGAAAGGCTCTTTGCAAACCCCCGAAGGAATATCCGCCGCACCCAACGCACCCGAAGCGGACGAACTGTCCATAGACTCCATACGCGAGGGCGAAGTGCCGGGCATACATACCATCCGCTATGAATCGGAAGCAGACCAAATCATCCTTACGCACGACGCCAAAAGCCGCAAGGGATTCGCGCTCGGAGCAGTGCTTGCCGCCGAATACACGGCAGGCAAACAAGGCTATCTGGGTATGGACGACCTGTTTCCTTTCCTCAAAGACTGACCATACAAACTTTTTAAACCAATCATCCAAGAATTATCATGAGAAAAGCCACCTCCTCGCAATGGATTAAATTCGCGCTTGTACTCACACTCTATCTCGCATTCCTCATCTGGGTGGAAAGCTGGTGGGGAGTGCTGTTGATTCCCCTCATCTTCGACATATATATCAGCAAACACATACCGTGGGGATTCTGGAAAGAGTCTGAAAACCCGGTGGTACGGAGCGTAATGAGTTGGGTGGACGCCATCGTATTCGCACTCATTGCCGTATATTTCGTAAACATCTACATCTTTCAGAACTACCAGATTCCATCCTCGTCTCTCGAGAAATCGCTGCTTGTGGGCGACTATCTCTATGTGAGCAAGATGAGCTACGGACCGCGTGTACCCAACACGCCGCTCTCCATGCCGCTGGCACAGCATACGCTGCCCATTATCAACACGAAGTCGTACATCGAGTGGCCGCAATGGAAATACAAACGCGTGGCGGGTTTCGGCAAAGTGAAACGAAACGACATCGTGGTGTTCAACTTCCCCGCCGGCGACACCGTGGCGCTCAACTACCAGCAAACGGACTTTTACAGCCTCGCATACAATGAGGGACGTCGCCTCTATCCCAACGCCATCGACATGGACAGCCTCCCTCCCATGCAACAACGCACCGTATACGACCTCTACTACAACGCCGGACGCAACCTCATTCGTTCCAACCCGAAGCAGTATGGAGAAGTGGTGGTTCGCCCCGTAGACCGCAGGGAGAACTACGTGAAACGCTGCGTGGGACTGCCGGGCGATACGCTTGAAATCAGAAACGCCCGCGTGTACATAGACGGAAAACCCATAAACGACCCGGCAGAGATGCAGCTCAACTACTTCGTGCAAACCACCGGCTCGCGGATTCCCGAAAGGTTGTTCCGCGAATGGGGTATCAGCCGGAACGACCAAAACCTGATGGAGGGTATCGGTTGGGAACAGGCTTTCGCGGAGATGGGTCTGGACCGCAGAGACGAACAAGGCAGACTCGCCCCCGTCTACCACCTTCCGCTTACCAAACGGATGTTCGAAACGCTCTCCGCCAACAAACGGATGGTGAGCCGCATCGTGATGGAACCCGAGGCGATGGTTGCCGGACAGATGTATCCGCTGAATCTGAACACCGGATGGAACAGAAACGATTACGGTCCCGTATGGATTCCGAAGAAAGGAGCCACACTGCCGCTTACCATAGAGAACCTGCCCGTTTACGAACGTTGCATCCGCGCCTACGAAGGAAATACCCTTGAAGTAACCGGCGACGGAACCATACGTATAAACGGAGAAGTTGCCGACTCCTATACGTTCAAGATGGACTATTACTGGATGATGGGCGACAACCGGCACAACTCCGCCGACTCACGCTACTGGGGATTCGTGCCCGAAGACCACGTGGTGGGAAAACCCATCGTGGTGTGGCTGTCGCTGGACGAAGACCGAGGATGGTTTGACGGAAAAATCCGTTGGAACCGCCTGTTTAAGTTTGTAGGAAGAGACTGACGGAGCAGCGGAAAACGAACCGGCAAGAAGGCATGGCCTTGTCCGCCCGCACGACTCCGCTACCCAAAGAACACAGACCACCATGAGACACCGAGTGAAACGGACATTACTGATTCTGGGAATCGCACTATGCGTGCTGAGCATTCGCAGCTGTGCAGTAGCTTCTTTTCTCATTCCCTCTTCGGGAATGGAGGAGACATTGTACCGGGGCGAACGTATTCTCGTGAACAAATGGAGCTACGGACTGAGACTGCCTTTCATGTCGTTGTCGGGCTACCTGCGCCTGGCGGAGAAACAGGCGGAAAAAGGGGATATCATGGTATTCAACAATCCCGCCAACATCGCGGAACCTGTCATCGACAGGCGGGAGGTTTTCATCAGCCGTTGCGTGGGAATACCCGGCGAGACACTGTTGCTCGACTCCCTGTTCAACTCCATTCCTTCGACCGGTTCCTCTCCCATACAGACATTCGCCTACGCATATCCGGCTGAACGCGAGGCGGAACTCGACTCCCTACTGGACGTGTTGCAAATCGGCGCCTACGGCGCTTTCCTCGAGCAGGACAGCCTCACCCACATCAGACAGTTCAATCGCTACGAATACCACCTGCTGGAGCGAGCAACCGCCGGTGAACCATGCTGGGTGACTCCGCTTGACAGGGAGAACCCCGCAGCGACAGCCTATCCGCTGACCATCCCTTCCAAAGGGAAGTCCGTGCGTGTGTATCCGTGGAACCGCACCCTGCTGTGCAACACACTGGCGCTGCACGAAAATCGTGCGGCGGAAATAAGGAACGACACGCTCTACGTGGAAGGAATACCGGCGGAGACATGCCGCTTCACCAAAGACTACTATTGGGTGGAGGCTGATGTACCGGAAAATCCGTCCGACTCGCGCCTGTTCGGCTTCGTACCCGCCGACCACCTCATCGGAAAGGCATGGCTGGTTTGGTTTTCCAAAGAAGAACAGGGGGGATGGCTGAAAGGTTATCGCACCGAACGCTTCTTCACCCGCATTCGCTGACCCGCACTTACTCATCCGCTCAACGCCTCATCCTGATGCAAACAGTTCATTTATCTTCTGCCTACCTTGCCCCGGTGGCTTACTATGCCAAGTTGCTGGCTTACGAAAAGTGTTTCATAGAGCAGCACGACCATTACCAGAAGCAAACGTACAGGAACCGCTGCACCATCGCCGCTCCCGACGGTGAACTTACCCTTTCGGTTCCCATCGTGAAATCCGACCATCCCAAATGTCCCATGAAAGACATACGCATCAGCGACCACGGCAACTGGAGGCATCTGCATTGGAACGCGCTGGAGACGTGCTACAACCAGACTCCTTTCTTTGAATATTACAAGGATGATTTCCGTCCGTTCTACGAGCGGAAGCATGATTTTTTATTCGATTTCAACGAAGAACTCTGCCATCTTGTCTGCTCGCTCATAGATATGCAGCCCTCAATGGAGCGCACCTCCTGCTATCGTGCGGAGCTTGGCGAGGGAGAAGACGACTTCCGGGAACGGATACATCCCAAGAAAGACATCCGCGAGACGGACACCGACTTCAGGGCGGAACCTTACTACCAGGTGTTCGGCGACAAACTGGGCTTCCTGCCCAACTTGAGCATTGCCGACCTGCTCTTCAACACAGGTCCCGAAAGCCTGCTCGTGCTTCGCCGCTGCATCGTTCAGCGGGCTGTTCCAAGTCTGCCGAAATAGTCGAACTTAATCATTTGATCCGAGACGGCAAACGCGCGGCGCGCCCGCTCGATGGCTGCGGGAGAAACGTTGGCGGTGTCGCCCTGCACATCGCCGTGCGAACCGATGGCGAAATGCGGTCTCGACGGGTCGAGCACGCTCTGTCCCATGCCTTTCCACTCGTAGTCGTCGAGACGCATCAGTTGCAGGAGGGTGGAATACATGTCCACCTGACCTATCACTCCGTCGTAGCGCATGCCCACGGGAGAGTTCAGCACGATGAACGGCGTGAACTGCTTATCCGAGACGATGCCCTTACCTTTGGGCGAGTTGCACAGACGGGAGCGATCGTCGGCAAGCCCTTCGTGGTCGCCGGTGATGACCACGAGCGTACGGTCGTAGTCCGGTCGTGAGCGCAGGTAGTCGACAAACTGCCCAATGGCACGGTCTGTATAGTTTGCCATGGTCATGTAGTCGCGCATCCGCTCGGGATAATCTTCGGAGAAGCGAATGCGCTTGAGTTCCTCGGGCAGTTTGAAAGGATTGTGTCCGGAATATGTGACACACAGCATATAGATGCTTTCGCCTTCTTTCCATATTTCGCCTTTCGCCATCTTCTCGGAACATTGCCTAAAGAAAGGGACGTCTCCCAATTTCCGTCTGCCGCGCACACCCACCCGCTCTTCCATGAAGAAATCAGGGCGGCTCAGCAGGCTGTCTACACCAAAGTTCTTGGCAACCATGTGCTGATTCCACACAATCTTCTTATCCACCGTAGCGATGTAGCTACGCGAGTTGTATTTCCGCTTCATCGCCTTGGGCAGGGTGTAGTACACATTGTCGGGGTGTTTGATGCTGTACGCCCCGCTGGCTATGGGCAGCATGCCTGCATTGAGCAGCAGTTGGGCGTCGATGGAGCGTCCACCCCTTGCTTGTGTGAGCGTATGGGGAGCGTAGAGTGTGGAGGAGTCTTTGAGCAGACGGTTGAGATTGGGCGTTATCTCGTTTCCCTCGACCGTCTTTTCGAGTACCCAGCTTTCCAGCGATTCGGCAAGCACGATAATCAGGTTCTCCCTGCGGGGAAGCGTATCGGGCAACGCCCGGTAGGCAGGGCGGGAATCGAGCCACGTCTCTATCTCGCGGTTTATTTCCGGTGTGTAGACGGCTTTCTCCTGCAAGGCATCGTAGAGGAGCGTACCGAAAAGGGTGTACATGGGCGTAAGACAAGTGTAGTAATTGGCTCCCTGCCAGTAGGCATATGTGGCGGTGAAAGTACCCTCGCGCCGCAATATCAGACCGTGGTTCGCAAGGAAAAACACGAGTGTGACAACGGCATATCTTATCAAGAGCTTACCGGTCGCCATAGCGGTATCTTCACGCCTGCGCCGGAGATAAGCCGCCACGCAAAGCAAGGTGGAGAGGAAGAATACACCGTCGTACCAGCGCAGGGAATCGAACACGCTCGGTCCGAAGTCAGCCAGATTACCTGCCACCAGATAACTGCTGAGAGGAATCACCACGTAGTAGGTGCGGGCATACATGAGATTTGCCACGAGCAATCCGTCGAGCAGAAACATGAGCAGCAGCTGCAACCTGCCCGCACGGAAGCAGGCAAACGGAACAAGCAGTACAAGCGCCACGAATGCGGTGCTGAGGTACGTCTCGGGCATGGAGAAGGGAGTAAAGGTGGTTTGCAGGCACCAGATAAAGTTGAAATAAAAGAATTTAAAGAACAGACATCCCGCGAAGATACGCGTGAGCGCCGTCCATTGCGCACGGGGAAACAGAAAGCGCAGGGCGCTCGCAAGGGGAGAGAGGATTTTTCTTACCATTTTATTCTTCTTCAATTGGTTTGTGTTCAGGTTACAGCGTGCGAAATTAGCGAGTTTTCCCGAACCTACCTATTAAAGAGTATTTATTTACATATATATGCGATTTCCATGGTGTTTCGGGAGGAGAAAGACAAGGAAGCTTTCCGGAAAGTTTTCATTCCGGGAAGGAACAGATACCGCGCTTGGAGGTAAGATAAAAGAGCTGTGCAATCAGTTGACAAACAATATATTATCAAACCTTTCGAGAGGCAATGGAACAGTTCGCGTACGGTTCGTGTACGAGACAGGCACGGTTCGAGAACCGGACGGGTGCGGTACTCCCGGCACACGGGTGTCGTTCTGCCGGCAGGCGGTTTCTGCCCAACCGGACGTGTAAGAACAAGGGCGGGGCAGAGCTTGAGTTTTCCGTCAGCCCCACCCCGCCCATGCAGTCCGGTGTTTTCTATTTAATTAACTCGAAAGATATTTTTCCCTTTATATCCGCCGCCGAAGCCGCCACAATGGCTTCGAATCTGCCGGGTTCGGCCACCCACTCCCCGCGCGTATCGTCGAAATAGCTGAGTGCATCGCTGTTTAGGGTGAAAGAGACGGTCTGCTCCTCACCGGGTTCGAGACTCACCTTGCGGAAGCCTTTCAGCTCTTTGAGCGGACGGGGCAGACTCGATTTCTTGTCGCTGACGTAGAGTTGCACCACCTCTTGTCCGGCGCGTGTGCCGGTGTTTTTCAGCGTCACGCTCACGGTCAGTTCCTCGTCTGCCCGCATGCGGGTTTTATCCGCCACGGGTTTTCCGTAGGCGAAAGTGGTGTACGAGAGTCCGTGCCCGAAGGCGAACAGCGGCTTCGCCCTCGGTTGCTTGTCTGCCCAGCGGTAGCCCACAAAGATGCTTTCGTTGTAGCGGATGTCGACCACCTTTTTGCTCGGAGTGCCCATGTACTCGCCCAGCGCATGGGCGGAATTGTCTTCCAGACGGGCGGGGAACGTAAAGGGTAGCTTGCCCGAGGGGTTGACATCGCCCATCAGCACCGAAGCGATTGCTGTGCCGGCTTCGGAACCCAGATACCATGCCTGCACGATGGCGGGGACCTCGTTTACCCAAGGCATGGCGATGGCATTGCCGGAGATGTTGACCATCACCATGCGCTTGTTAGCACGAGCAAGGGCGGCTATCAGTTCGTCTTGTCCGTAAGAGAGGTTCAACCCCTTGCGGTCGGAGTCTTCGCAGTCTTGTCCGTTGCTCTTGTTCAGTCCGCCGATGAAGACCACGATATCCGCCTCACCCGCCACGCGCACGGCTTCCTCGCGCAGTTCCTCGGGCGAACGGTCGTCGCGCAGGTCTTGTCCCGTGACCACGCCGTTGTACTCGCCTCCGGGGTCGCCCACATAACCGCGGGCATACACCACCTGGGCACGATTGCCCACCCGTTGCCTGATGCCATCGAGAGGCGAAACCTCACGTTGCACTTTCAGCGATGAGCTGCCGCCGCCCACGGTCATCATCTTCAGCGCGTTCTCGCCGATGACGGCTATCTTTTTCACCCGGTTCAGGTCGATGGGCAGCACGTCGTCCTTGTTCTGCAAAAGCACGATTCCCGCCTCGCCGATGCGGCGCGCGGCAGCATAGTGTTCGGGTGTAAGCATCGAACCGTAGGGACGGTCGGGATTCATCGTGGTGCGGAACGCCAGACGCAGGATGCGGCGCACCTTGTCGTCCAACTCCTTCGTGCCGTATTTCCCCGCCCCGATGCGGTCGAGATAGGGGTTTGCCAGATAATAATTGTCGTAGGCGTTGCTGGCTCCGTTGGCAAGTCCGTCCGTCCAGCTGCCGAACTCCATGTCCAAACCATTCGTGATGGCTTGGTCTGTATCGTGCACACCGCCCCAGTCCGAAACCACCACACCGTCGAAACCCCATTCGGTTTTCAGAATGTTGTTCAGCAGGTAGCGGTTGTGGCAGGCATGCTCGCCCTTGTAGAGGTTGTACGCTCCCATGATGCTCCATGCCTCTCCCTCATGCACAGCCGCCTTGAAAGCCGGAAGATAGATCTCGCGCAACGCGCGATCATCAACCAGCACGTTCAGCGTATGGCGGTTTACTTCCTGATTGTTCAGGGCAAAGTGCTTCACGCAGGCGGCAACGCCGTTTTGTTGCACTCCCCGCACGTAGGGAACCACCATGCGCGAGGCGAGATAAGGATCTTCGCCCATGTACTCGAAGTTACGCCCGTTGAGCGGTGTACGGTAGATGTTGACACCGGGTCCCAGCAACACCGTCTTGTTGCGGTAACGCGCCTCCTCGCCGATGCTCTTTCCGTAGAGCAGCGAAAGCTCCGTGTCCCAGGTCGCCGCCAGACAGGTGAGCGCGGGAAAAGCCACGCACGAGTCGTTCGTCCATCCCGCCTGCTCCCACTCGTCCCAAAGCACCTCAGGGCGAATGCCGTGCGGTCCGTCCGTCATCCAGAAATCGGGAATACCCAGACGGGGCACTCCCGCGCTGCTGAATTTGCTCTGCGCATGCACCAAAGCCACTTTCTCCTTCAACGTCAGCCTGCCGAAGGCATCCTCTACCCGCTCTTCAAGCGGTTTGCTCCGGTCGAGGTAGACCGGGATTTCCTGCGCCTGCAACGGCATTATCGCCGCAGTAAACGCCAGACCAAACAAAAACTTCTTCATGGTACGTTTTATTTTATCGTGATGAGTAATATCCGCTTTCAATGTCTCAAAAATAAAGAAGAAGCCTTTAATATGTGAGTGCAGGTAGTGAAGAGGTAGAAGACTGAAAAGGGAAAAATAATACAATATGCTGCAAAACAAACATTTACAGCAGAAAAGAAGAACTAAAAAAGTGGATGCGGCACACAATTTCCGACAAGTTTTTATCTTTGCAAATGCATTCCGCACCGTAAACACCAACGTGTCATGCTCACTCTGCAAACGCCTCATAACGAAAAACGCGTGCTCCTGCACTCCTGCTGCGCCCCGTGCTC
The DNA here is from genome assembly GCA_041855205.1 of Bacteroides sp. Classification (GTDB taxonomy): domain Bacteria; phylum Bacteroidota; class Bacteroidia; order Bacteroidales; family Bacteroidaceae; genus Bacteroides. The sequence continues at coordinate 27,633 of JBHADT010000132.1, read as the reverse complement.
CTCGGCAATCATCGAGTGTCTGCTTGCCAACGGCATACGCCCCACCGTATATTACTTCAATCCCAACATATACCCGCGCGAGGAGTACGAGATACGCAAGGCGGAGGCCATCCGCTACACGCAGATGCAAGGGGTAGACTTTGTGGACGCCGACTACGACTACCCAGCATGGCGGGATTCCATGAAAGGCATGGAGAACGAACCCGAACGGGGCGGACGATGCCTGAAATGCTTCCTGCTACGCCTCACGCAAACCGCTCGCTACGCCTCCGAACATGGGTTTACACTCTTTACCACCACACTCGCCTCCTCGCGCTGGAAAAACATCGCACAGATAGAAGAAGCAGGACGGATGGCCGCCGCACGCCATCCCGGCACCATGTATTGGAAGCAGAACTGGCGGAAAGGCGGTTTGCAGAACCGGCGCAACGAGTTACTGCGCCTCCACGACTTCTACAACCAGCAGTATTGCGGATGCGAGTTCAGCATGCGCAGGCTCGAAAACGAAAAAGGCGCGCCAACCAACGGTTGACACGCCCCATATCAATTATCGCCTTTTCTCCTATTCTCTATCAGAGGGGGAACGTTACACCGGCGGCTAAAACCAGCTGGTTCGAACCATCAAAGGTCATATATTTAAGTTCCAGATTCAACTTTATATTGGATTCCAACTTGTAGTCGGCTCCTATACCCAGGTTCAATCCCACTTTCCCGTAGCTTGTATCGGAGTAACCGGCACCCAAATCAGACAGATGAGCCTTGACGTTAAAGTAGGCTATACCTAGCAACGGATAGAAATCGAACTTATCGTTCACCGGGAACAAATAATGTCCGTTCGCACCCACTTCGAGCATCGAAACATGATCCTGTTTCAAGTAGTAGTTGATCGCGGGTTCCACACGTATCTTGTCCGTTATCCCGTAACGATACTTGAGACCTAAACCAAAACTCGTCTCGCTTCCGTAATTCAGGTTACCTCCCAACTCGGAAGCACCTTTCTGCGCATACGATGCACCCGCAAATGCACACAGGCACACCAACAATAGTAAAATCTTTTTCATAGATAGTATTTAATTAATTCGCACCAAAATAACATAAAAAGTACTAATTCGTAAAATAAATAAATCTGTTATTCAACATATTATCACATATTCTTCCATCCCCGTGCACAACTCCTCCCGCCTGCCGGAAAGCAGATAAAAAATATTGCATGCTGAGGGCGAGCAAGGCGTGGCGTGCGGAACGAAATATTCCACCCTCATGGATAAATTCAAGTAAAATAAATGTGAATGCGATGCGGGCAACGGCTCCTATTTGTACACCAGCGTCGAGAGGTGCTCCTCAGCAAACATTTCGTTTGCCACCTCCAACAGCAATTCGGGAGTGAGCCGTTCGAGACGACGGTAAATAGCCGATCGGTTCTCGTACTTGCGGTAATGAAGAAAGGTTTTACCCATATCGAGTGCGTTGTTTTCGTTACTGTCCGATGCCACGCCTATCTGCCCGGTGAGTTGCTTGCGTGCTGCCGCCAGCTGGGAAGAGGTGAGTTTGTTTTCACGGAGTTTTTTAAGTTCCCCGTTCACGATACCTATACAGGTATCCACGTCGGCAAGGTCGGTCCCGAAGTAAATGGAGAAAGCTCCCGTATCGGTATAGGAAGCGAGGTTGGACTCTACGTTATACACCAGTCCGCGCCGTTCGCGAAGCGCGATGTTCAGACGGCTGTTCATCCCCGGACCGCCCAGCATGTTGTTCAGCAGATAGAGTGCGGTGCGGCGGTCGTCAAACGCGTGATAGCTCCTGCCGCCCAGCATCACATGAGCCTGATGCGTGTCTCTGTGCAGTGTAAGATTCACGGCTTCGTAAGGCGGAGGGGGTGTACGACGGTTTTCAGCACTCCTTGCCGGGAGGTCTCCCAACATACGCTCCACCCGGCGTACAATCTGCTTGAAGTCGAAGTTTCCCCAGACAAAAAACACCATGTTCGCCGGGTGATAATAACGGGAGGTGAAAGCCAAGGCATCGGGAGTGCGGAAAGTTCTCAACAAGCCGGGATTGCCAAGGATGTTGTGCCCCAGCGAATGTCCTTTGAAAATCAGATTCTCAAAGTCATCGTATATAAGTTCGGAAGGAGTATCTTCGTACGACTGTATCTCATCAATGATGACTTCCGTCTCTTTCATTATCTCGCGTTCGGGAAACACGGATTCAAACACAATATCCCTCAACAATTCGAGTGCCCGGTCGAAGTGTTCTTTCAGGAAAGCCGAATACACCACGGTCTCTTCCTTATTGGTGTAGGCGTTCAGATCTCCCCCTACATTCTCCATGCGGTTGAGTATGTGCCAGGCTTTCCTCTTACGCGTGCCCTTGAACATCAGATGCTCCACAAAATGCGCCATTCCATGCTCGTTTTCCTCCTCGTCGCGTGTACCCGCGTCGATGGCAAAACCACAATAAGCCACCTCCGACAGCGAGGGATGAAGAATCACACGCAACCCGTTGGCAAGCGTGTGTGTATAATGTTCCTGTAAGGAAGCGGGAATAAAGTTGTTCATTCTGATATGGAAACTGATTGGTGGCGCAAAAATACAATAAAACTTATTGCCATTTATAGAAAAATATAGATATTTGCGCATCTCAGAGCTCGTTTGCGCATTGTCTGCCCCCGTCTCACAAACAACTCACAAACTGCCCTGTCACACTGAGTACGGAAGATAAAAACTCTTCAACCCGCAATCGAATCTTCAAACCCTGATAAGTAAGAATATGATCGAATCCATTCAAAAGCTTTTGCAGCAAGAAGCACAAGCCGTGCTGAACATACCCATAACGGATGCCTACGAACGTGCCGTGGAACTCATAGTAGAGCAAGTGCACCGCCGGAAAGGGAAGCTGGTGACCTCCGGCATGGGCAAGGCAGGACAAATAGCCATGAACATATCCACCACTTTCTGCTCGACGGGAATTCCCGCCGTGTTTCTGCATCCGAGCGAAGCGCAGCACGGCGATTTGGGTATTTTGCAGGAGAACGACTTGCTGCTGCTCATTTCCAACTCGGGAAAGACGCGGGAAATCGTTGAGCTTACCCAACTGGCGCATAACCTGAACCCGGCGCTGAAATTCATTGTCATTACAGGGAATCCCGACAGCCCGCTGGCGCACGAAGCAGACGTATGCCTCAGCACCGGAAAACCCGCCGAGGTGTGTGCGCTGGGAATGACTCCCACCACATCTACCACGGTGATGACCGTCATCGGCGACATACTTGTGGTGCAAACCATGCAGAAAACGGGATTCACCATCGGCGAATATTCCAAACGTCACCACGGGGGATATCTGGGAGAGAAATCCAGAAGGAAGCTGGGCGAAAAGTAAAAAGTCATGCGGAAAGTAATAGGCATCGGCGAGACTATTCTCGACATCATCTTCCGTAACGGTCAGCCTACAGCCGCCGTACCGGGAGGTTCCGTGTTCAATGGTATCGTGTCGCTGGCAAGAGCAGGCGTACCGGTAAGTTTCATCAGCGAAACCGGAAACGATCGGGTGGGGAACACCATTCTGGAATTTATGCGTGCGAACGGTGTAGGCACGGAGTACGTAAGCGTGTTTCCCGACGGGAAGTCGCCCGTATCGTTGGCTTATCTGAACGAACGGAGTGACGCGGAATACATTTTCTACAAAGATTATCCCAGGCAGCGGCTCGACGTGGCGTTTCCCCGTCTGGAGGAAGACGACATCGTCATCTTCGGATCGTACTTCGCACTGAACCCTGTGCTGCGCGAAAAGATACTGGAACTACTGGAACAGGCACGCGAGAGAAAAGCAATCGTGTACTACGACCCGAACTTCAGGGCTTCGCACAAGGATGAGGCACTGAAACTGGCTCCCACGATAATTGAGAATCTGGAATACTCGGACATTGTACGCGGCTCGGCGGAGGATTTCTTCTACATGTACAACCTGCGGGATATGGACAAAGTGTACAAAGACAAGATAAAGTTCTATTGTCCGAATTTCATCTGTACCGATGCAGACCGTACGGTGTCATTGCGCACGGCGACACTGAACAAAGACTATCCCGTGCCGCCGCTGGAAGCTGTGAGCACAATCGGTGCGGGAGACAGCTTCAACGCGGGTGTGCTGTACGGACTACTGAAGTGTGGCGTACGCCATCGCGACCTTTCCGGAATGGACGAACGCATCTGGAACCGAGTAATCCGCTACGGCATAGAGTTCTCGGCGGAGGTCTGCCGGAGTTTCGACAATTATGTATCGCACGACTTCGCACGGCGCATCGCCGTGTCCGAATAGGCAACTTACCCGCAGACATTCCCGGACAAACCGTCTGCCGGCACGTCCCGGACGAGGATTCGGGTGGCAAATCACCGGAACAACATAAAGCCGTTCATGGTTTACCCGTCGCACATGGCAAGACGGAGACAGACCATGAACGGCTTTTTTGCCGGGCGGCAACAGGAACGAAGCGCCGCAGGATTTCTAAAACCGCGTTAAAGGAGAACAAACTCTGTGAAACAAACACACGTACCGATACGTAAACGGAAAGAAGATTTATCTTTGCACAAGGTGATTATCATCTTTGTAAGATACTGACCCCGGTATGCATAAGAATCTGCTAAATCTGTTTGCCTGCTCTTTCCTGCTATCCGCATGCAGCAGCACTCCGCCGCAAATCTCGCTGGTTTGCGAAGAGAACAACGTAGGCAACAGCATCATAAAATGGGAGACCACCCCTCGTTTGCAAGGAAGCGTAAAGGTCTATGCCTCCACGGAACCCGGTCACATACCCGAAGTGAACCCTGTGGCTATGGCAAACATCGACGACCAGCGCATAACGGTCATCAACCACAATCCCAAACAACGTCATTACTACAAACTCATCTTCAATGAACGGTACCGCGTGAAGACCGCACCCCGTAATATCATCATTCCCGGCATACAGAATTTCCGGGACTTGGGCGGATACCCCTCGTACAGGACAAAGAAAGACGTGCGATGGGGTATGCTGTATCGTTCAGCCCAGATGGACAGCCTGACCAACTGTTCGGAAAAGGAGCTGAAGAACATCGGTATCAAAACCATCATCGACTTGCGTTCTCCCCAAGAAAAGAACCGAAACAGACCTCTGGACAGTCACTTCAACACGGTCTCCATACCCATCGAGACAAAGACGCTCCAAGATATCCTTCAGGATATCCGGACACAGGAAGTAAAGAGCGATACCCTTTACCGATTGATTGCGCACATGAACAGGGAGATGATAACGAAATACACCAGCGAGTATCGCCGCATATTCAACGTGCTGTTGGAGCAGGACAACTATCCGGTGGTATTCCATTGCGACTCGGGCAAAGGACGCACGGGTATCGTGGCGGCACTGGTGCTTGCCGCATTGGGAGTGAGTCACGACTTCATCGAGGAAGACTACCGGTTGAGCAACCGTTACTTCGATATTCCGAGCGCCTCGCAGGAAGCCTACCACTTGCCGCCCCGCTCGCAAGAGGCGATCACCACGTTCTATTCCGCCAAAGAGGAGTTTCTGAACGCGTCTTACAAAGAGATAAACCGCCGCTACGGCGATGTGGACTTCTACCTGCAAAAAGGGGTGGGATTAAACAAAGAGGAGATAAAAAAATTGCAGAACATATTGCTCGAGAAGAAGTGACGTGCACCGGGAGCATCCGCCCCGCAAACAGATCAGCCGTAATCCCCCGAACGGGATGCAGGCACGCCCTCCGCAATACGGTTATTTTCGCTTCGGTACACCCCGGAGAGTCCGGAAAATATTATCCAATGCGCTGAAAGGCATTCCTCACATAAATACAATCATCTGGCAATCAACCTACTAAGAGGGAATCAAGAACACTTCTGTACCACACCCGTACGGTTTCCGAACCGTACCCGTGCGGTAAGAATACCATACCCGTGTCGTTCTCCCGACATTCCGCGGGCATATTCGTATCTTACGCGCAGCGGGCAGAAATCGCCGCGATGCGGGATGATTCTTGAGGTGCTTTCTCATCCCGGACAGAAAAATTCAAAGAAAAGAAAAAATGAAACCCCTTATAAGACGTATCCGCATATACGGCGCAGAAAAATGTAACAAACTGTAAATCAAGTTCCATATTATTTTCATACCTTTGCCGCCGAATTATATACAACGATTTAATGAAGACATTTGAAGAGCTCGGTTTGTCGCCGGAGATACGCCGCGCTATCGAAGAGATGGGATACGTACATCCCATGCCGGTACAGGAAGAAGTGATTCCTTATCTTTTAGGAGAAAACAACGATGTAGTGGCATTAGCCCAGACCGGTACCGGTAAGACGGCAGCTTTCGGGCTACCGCTGATACAGAAAATAGACGTAACGAAGCGAGTACCCCAATCGCTTATCCTATGCCCCACCCGTGAACTTTGCCTGCAAATCGCAGGCGACCTGAACGACTACTCCAAGTACATAGACGGTTTGCGCGTACTGCCCGTATACGGCGGTTCGTCCATAGACAGCCAGATACGCAGCCTCAAGAAAGGCGTACATGTGATAGTGGCCACTCCCGGAAGATTGCTGGACCTGATGGAACGCAAAACCGTGTCGCTCGCCACCATCGTCAACGTGGTGATGGACGAAGCGGACGAGATGCTGAACATGGGATTCACAGACAGTATCAACGCCATCCTCGCCGATGTGCCGCAGGAACGCAACACGCTGCTCTTCTCCGCCACCATGAGTCCGGAAATAGCACGTATCTCGAAAAAATACCTCCGCGACGCAAAGGAAATCACCATCGGACGGAAAAACGAAGGCACGAACAACGTGCAGCACGTATCGTACACAGTACATGCCAAAGATAAGTACGCGGCACTGAAGCGTATCGTCGACTTCTATCCGCAGATCTACGGAATCATCTTCTGCCGCACGCGCAAGGAGACACAGGAGATTGCCGATAAACTGATGCAGGAGGGATACAATGCCGACTCGCTGCACGGCGAGCTTAGTCAGGCGCAACGCGACACCGTGATGCAGAAGTTCCGCATCCGCAACCTGCAAATTCTCGTAGCCACCGATGTGGCGGCACGCGGACTGGATGTGGACGACCTGACACATGTAATCAACTACGGTCTGCCCGACGACACCGAAAGCTATACGCACCGGAGCGGACGCACCGGACGAGCCGGAAAAACGGGAACCTCCATCGCCATCATCAACCTGCGGGAGAAAGGCAAGATGCGTGAAATTGAACGCATCATAGGAAAGAAATTCACCCCGGGCGAGATGCCCAGCGGCAAACAGATATGCCAAAAGCAACTCTTCAAAGTAATAGACGACCTTGAAAAGGTGAAGGTGAACGAGGAGGAAATCGCAGACTTCATGCCTGAGATTTACCGCAAACTCGAATGGCTGAGCAAGGAAGACCTCATCAAACGCATGGTTTCGCATGAGTTCAACCGGTTCCTCGAATATTACCGCGACCGGCAGGACATCGAAACAGTCACCGACAACCGGAGCGAACGAAACAGCCGCCAGCAGGATTCGGCACGCGGAGAACGCCGCGGCGGAAAACAAGCCGAACCGGGATACACCCGTCTGTTCATCAATCTGGGACGGATGGACAATTTCTTCCCCAACGAACTCATCAACCTGCTGAACAGGAATACACGCGGACGCATCGAACTGGGACGTATCGACCTCATGCCTAAGTTCTCTTTCTTCGAAGTAGAGGAAAAAGAGGCGAAAAACGTGGTAAAAGCACTGAATCGTGCCAACTGGAACGGACGGAAAGTTGCCGTGGAAATTGCCGGAGAAGAGGAGAAAGAGGGCTCGAAAGGCAACCGGAAAAACGGCAAGGAGACGCACAGCCGTGCAAGAGCGGAAAAGCACGTTTACACCGGTCCCAATGAAAAAAGAGGCGGACGCCATCAAACCGCAACAGAAGCCCATCGCGAGAAAACCGACCATGCGGCTGCCGGGAAAAAGAAAAACAAACCCAGCCGCGAAGAACGGGGATACACCAAGGCACGCGGAAAGAAAGACGACTGGAAACAGTTCTTTCAGGGCTACAACAGCGACTTCAAAGACCCCGAACCCGATTTCAGCGAAGAAGGATGGGCTAAACGTAAACCCAAGAAGTAACCGTACACCATGAGGCGAACGATGAACGGGGTAAACGGTTTTCTGTACGGACTGCTGTCATCGGCAAGTTTCGGACTGATTCCGCTTTTCACCATTCCCGTCATGCGGCAAGGGATGGACTTCTGCTCCATCCTGCTCTATCGCTTTTTCCTCGCAGCCATCGCACTCGGCGCTATCCTGCTGCTCAACGGAGACTCTTTCCGCATCCGCAGGAAAGAGTTTTTTGCACTCCTGCTACTGGCGCTGTTCTACGACGCCTCCGCCCTGTTTCTGTTCTGGGGCTACGAGTTTATGGCAAGCGGCATAGCCACTACGCTGCATTTCATGTATCCGGTGCTCACCACCTTCATCATGATGGCTTTCTTCGGTGAAAAGAAATCGGTTCGGCGCATAGGAGCTATCGCACTCGCCGTCAGCGGCGTGTTTTTCCTCTCCCGCGGCGAAGGCACGGGGTTTGTTTCTTCTGCCGGGCTCTTCATCGTGTTGCTCTCGGCACTGGGCTACGCCTTGTATCTGGTAACCATCAGCCAGTTGAAGTGCATCGAGATGAGGGGGCTTAAAATCACTTTCTATGTATTTCTCCTCGGTGGCATACTCTTGCTATTCGGGATGAGCGTCATGGGCATGACACCGCAACCCGTTGAAGACGGTGGCGTACTCGGTAACCTGCTCATGCTGGCGTTGGTACCCACCGTCGTGTCTAACCTCGCACTCGTGCGTGCCATACAAAACATAGGCTCCACGCTCACCTCGGTATTGGGAGCCATGGAGCCTGTGACCGCCGTTTGTGTGGGTATTCTCGTCTTTGACGAACCGTTTACGGAAAGCATCGCCGCGGGCATCGCGCTGGTCATCGCCGCCGTCACCGTGATTATACTGAAACGATAACGCCTTCGGAACGATGCGCCCACAACGCCGCACCGTTTCTACCTCGCGCCGTCGCCCGAATTAAAGGCAACGAGCATCCAAACTAGTTTTTCCTGTTCTTTCAGGTAACCCGTCATCAGGTCGGCAGTAACGTCATCTCCCGCCTCACTCGCAAGTTCCAGCACTTTCCTCTCTTTCGCTATCAGGTACTTATACGTGTCCAATACATGGGCAATGGCTTCACTGCCACGCGACACACCCGACAATTCCTTAACCTCAGCCGTTTTGAGGTATTCGCTGAATCTGCTCTCCGGCACGCCGCCCAGCATCAGGATGCGCTCTGCCAACTCGTCCACTTTCTCCGCCGTATCGTCGTACAGACTCTCGAATTTCTCGTGCAACACAAAGAAGTCATGTCCCTTCACGTTCCAGTGAAAACCGCGAAGATTGGTGTAATATACTTGGAAATCCGCCAGCAACTGTTTCAAAGCCGACACCACATTTTCCACTTTCGCTTCATTCAAATGCAAATAATCTAAAGTTTTCATAATGATATTATTTTTTGAGTTTATACTGTTTTCGTTCTTTCTCGTGAGCAAAGATATGGGGTAAAGCAATGCCTGTCAAACAGATAATTTCTATCTTTGCATAGATACGTTCTATCCTGGTAACCTAAACCCATACGAAATATGACCTTACAACAACTTGAATACATCATTGCCGTAGACCGCTTCAGACATTTTGCCAAGGCCGCCGAACACTGCCGGGTGACGCAACCTACCCTGAGCGCCATGATTCAAAAACTGGAAGAGGAGCTGGAAGTGAAAATATTCGACCGTAACCGGCAACCCATCGCTCCCACTCCCGTGGGAGAACTCGTACTGCAGCAGGCAAGAGTCACACTCACCGAAGCCGGTCGGCTCAAAGAGTTCATCGCCGAAGAACAGCACTCCATGACGGGTACTTTCAGGTTGGGCATACTCCCCACCATAGCTCCCTACCTGTTGCCGCGCTTTTTTCCGCAACTGATGAAGCAACATCCCCAACTCGACATCAGGGTAACGGAGATGAAAACCGCCGACATCAAACAGGCGCTGCTTACGGGCGACATCGATGCCGGCATTATTGCCAACCTGAACGAGAAAGACGGCTTCCGGAAAACAATACTCTTTTATGAACAGTTTCATGCGTACGTATCGCGCGAAAGCCGTCTGTACGGACATTCCATCATACGTACTTCCGACCTCGCGGACGAACAACTATGGATGCTCGACGAGGGGCATTGCTTTCGCGATCAATTGGTGCGCTTCTGTCAGATGAAAACGGCACAAGCGAGCCAGAACATCTACCGGTTGGGAAGTATGGAGACGTTCATGCGCATGGTGGAAAGCGGAAAAGGAGTTACTTTCATCCCGCAGCTGGCAATAGAACAACTGAGCGAGAATCAGCGCGAACTGGTTCGCCCGTTTGCCATTCCTCAACCCACGCGTCAGATTATTTTAACTACCTGCGAGCACTTTGTGCGCCATAGCATGCTGAACGCCCTTACCGATGCCATACGCACATCCGTACCTAAGCAAATGCTTGGTTTACAGGCTACTCAACAGCTGATATAGATAACATCTATCACGCTATAAATCTTTTCAATCGGCATTTTTCTACTTTTTAAAAGGGGATAGTCTATTTTTGCAACGACAGAAATAACGAAAATCCTAAAAGTAAAGATTATGCAACCGATTATCAATTCACAACTTCCTGAATTCAAAGTTCAGGCTTACCACAACGGCAGTTTCAAGACAGTAACCAGCGAAGACGTAAAAGGCAAATGGGCTATTTTCTTTTTCTACCCTGCGGACTTCACCTTTGTTTGTCCCACGGAACTCGTGGACGTTGCCGAAAAGTATGAGCAATTCCAAGCAATGGGCGTGGAGGTTTACTCCGTAAGCACAGACTCCCACTTCGTGCACAAGGCATGGCACGATGCTTCCGAAAGCATTCGCAAGATCAACTATCCGATGCTGGCAGACCCTACGGGCACTCTCAGCCGTGCGTTCGGTGTAATGATTGAGGAAGAAGGAATGGCCTACCGCGGTACATTTGTCGTAAACCCCGAAGGCAAAGTGAAGATTGCCGAAATTCAAGACAACAGCGTGGGCAGAAACGCCGACGAACTGCTACGCAAGGTAGAAGCCGCCCAGTTTGTGGCAAGCCACGACGGCGAAGTTTGTCCCGCCAAATGGAAGAAAGGTTCGGAAACACTGAAACCGAGCATCGACCTCGTAGGCAAAATTTAATCTGTACCCTCTAAACTCCATAGCTATGTTAGATTCATCCATCCGGGAACAAGTAAGAGGAATCTTCGGGCAGTTGGAGGGAAACTACACTTTCCGGGCGTTTGTTCACGCAGAACATGAAAACGCCCGGGAATTGGAAACCTTTCTCGAAGACGTCGCTTCATGTTCCGACAACCTATCCGCAGAAGTAAACCACACCGATAAGCCTGAGTTCCGTTTCGCCTTACTGAAAGACGGAACCGATACGGGTATAAATTTCCGAGGTATCCCCAATGGGCATGAATTTACCTCGCTTCTGCTTGCTGTGCTCAATGCCGACGGAAAAGGGAAAAACCTGCCCGACGAAGGTATAAAAAGACGCATCCGGCAACTGAGAGGAAACATTCGGTTGGAGACTTACGTATCGCTTACCTGTACCAATTGCCCCGATGTGGTACAGGCACTCAATGTATTGGCTCTGCTCAATCCCCGCATTTCTCACGAGATGATAGACGGCGCGCTCTTCCAAAAGGAAGTACAGGCACAGAAAATACAGGGTGTTCCGTCCGTATTCGCCAACGGGCAACTACTGCATGTGGGACGAGGTTCGCTCGGCGAACTGTTGCAAAAGCTGGAATCGCTGGTTGGTTCGGATGCCACTGAGGATGAGGAGATACGTCATGCCTACGATGTACTGGTATTGGGTGGCGGACCCGCCGGAGCCTCTGCAGCCATCTACTCCGCACGCAAGGGATTGCGGGTGGCGGTGATTGCCGAACGCACAGGCGGACAGGTGAAAGAGACCGTGTCCATCGAAAACCTCGTCTCCGTACCCCACACCACCGGTTCCGAACTTGCCGACGCATTGAGAACCCACATGAACGAGTATTCCATCGACCTTTTTGAAAATCGCCGGATAGAGAAAGCGGAACTGGCAAACAAGGAAAAAAGTATCATCGCTTCCGGTGGAGAGACGTTTACGGCTCCGGCGGTTATTATCGCCACCGGAGCGAGTTGGCGCAAGCTGAATGTACCGGGAGAAGCGGAATACATAGGCAGGGGAGTGGCATTCTGCCCGCACTGCGACGGTCCGCTGTTCAAAGGCAAGCATGTGGCTGTGATAGGCGGAGGAAACTCCGGTGTAGAAGCTGCCATCGACTTGGCAGGTATCTGCAGCAAGGTCACGGTATTCGAATTTGCCGATACGCTGAAAGCAGATGAGGTGTTGCAACAAAAGGCGCGACAGCTTTCCAACGTGGAGATATTCACCTCTTCGCAAACCACCGCCGTGGTGGGAGACGGCGAAAAGGTAACGGCAATCAGAGTGAAAGACCGCCTGACAAACGAAGAGCGCGAGCTGGCATTGAACGGCATTTTCGTGCAGATAGGTCTGGCAGCCAACAGCCTCCCGTTTCGGGATGCACTGGACACCACTCCCATGGGAGAAATAAAGACGGATGCTTCTTGCCGCACCAGCCTGCCAGGTGTCTACGCAGCAGGCGATGTGTCTGCCGTACCCTACAAGCAAATAATCATCGCCATGGGCGAAGGTGCCAAAGCTGCACTCTCTGCATTCGACGACCGCATACGAGGAGCCATATAGGTTCCCTGCTTCGAGCAAAGTTACTCCATGCAGGAAATAAATAGGTTGTATTGCATAAGCATCAATAAATAAAGAAGCGGGCTGAGATTTCACTTTCTCAACCCGCTTTCCTGTTTGGGAGTTATCCTGACCCAAAACTAATTTACCAACATTCGTTCCGGCATCCGGTACATAGCTGGCAAATCTTTAGAAAAGATCGACACCGGACTTTTATACATTCTTATAAAATCTTTTTCCGAAGCATGTCCTTTGAATGCTGAATAAAAATGGCTTCCACCTCCGCTCGGGTCGTAAGCGTTGCGCCACATCACCACCATACTGATGAACTGTTCGCTTGCCGGGGTTAAAATCTGCTGCGTCCAATAGCTTTTCTCAGGTACGCCATCTCGCTGTATACCTTCGACCCCTGTTTCTGTTACTCCACAAGGCTTATTCAGTTCTTTTGAGAGTTTTGACAACAAAAAGAGATTCGCTGTGAAAATGTTTGGGTTCAGCCCATGATAAGCATCCATACCCAGAAAGTCTACATAGTCATTACCAGGCCACCTGAACAAGAACTTATCACGCCCTGCCGTAGCATCTATTTGAGGAGAGATAGCATAAATAAAATTATGCACATCCTTCAGGTCTCGAAGATATGTAACTGTGAACTTCCACAAAGAGATAAACTCTTCTTGGCTGGTGCAACTGCTTCCCCACCACGACCAACCTTGTGTGTGCTCGTGAAAAGGACGAAGAATAACTGGTATCTGTTTCCCATCGCTCCCTTTCAACCCCAAGGCGAATTCTGCGAGGCGATCAAGCCATACTTTAAACTTCACATTTGTAGCACTACCTTCTTGTAGAATCTCTTTTACAACCTCTTTATCCGAATTATCCCACGAATCTCCTCCGGTCTTAGGGTTATTAAGGTGCATACAGGCTATCAAAACCTCACCTCGATCATATGCTTCAATGGCTACTCTTCGACGAATTTTGTTAGCACCACTCTGATAGCGGTCATCCATCATCTCAGCTACATCAAAGCTAAAGACTGCCGGATAATCTCCACAGACGTCTTTCGTATCCGAGCGTCCGCTTTCATCGTACCACTTACGTCCATACCACAAATCGTCATGATGTCCGAACATAAACCCTTTAGCCTGTATCATCCATAGATTTGCATACAAAGCCTTAGTTTCAAGAGTGGCATTCTTATCAACCATTGTAAGTTGCTTCACTTCTTTATATTCCGGATAAAGAGGTTGAACATCATCTACATCCGTACAACTACCCAGCATCAAAGCAAGGAGAGTAAATAAAAAAACATGTACCTTTTCCATATTGTATTTCGATTAATTCATATTTGTCAATAACATAAAGCTACGAGCTTTAAGCGTTGTATGATACTGTCCGCCTATGCTTAGTTCACTTTCGCAAGGGAGCGGATGACCATGCTCGTTTATCTTCATATTATCCTCCTCATACAGATATTTTGAAGCATGCTGAAAATCAAAAGGTAAAGAGATATTCAGTTCTTTATCCGTATCTCCAAAATTCACGACAGCCACAGTGTGTGTGCCCTCATACTCACCGGCAGTCATACAAATACCATGAGCCTGATTATACATACTCTTAAGTATGCTTGTACCTTTAGGAAAATAACGACACATGAGAGCCCATGTATAGTACCACGGACGAATTTCCTCTTGGGAAGCGTCGTTGAAAACCTCTTTTCCTAAAATATTCCACATTCCCCACAACTTAATATCCTCCGTTTTCCCTGAATCGCCACTGCTGTGCATGGCATCGTCAAGCATCCATGCAGCAATGCCTGCATATCCGGCATTCATCACTTCCATACACAATAGTGCCATATCCAGCCCATAGAAATAGTCATAAACCAACATGTTGGAATCTGTTCCTTTCGTGAAAGGATGTTCTTTCACTCTACGGTTATATTCTTGCATAAGCAGGGAATCCGCTTTGCGCCAATACTTGTATCCTGCTTCGCCCAAGACAATCTTTTTTCCTACAGGTACAAACTCTTTATGACGTGCCAAGATTTCAGCATACAAACCCGAACGTACTTCATGTTGCCCCGGATAGGCGTGCAAATCATACAAGCCGACCAAAGTATCTACCTTTTCAGCAGTTTGCTTTATCCAACCTACGGCATCATACTTTGATGAGGGATTTTGATAATCTACAACGACATCGGGAGCTGCCAACTTTACATTTTCACTTAACCCGGGATATTCTTTCATCTTATTATGAAAACGCAGAAGCATAGACTGCCATAGCTCATAGTCACCATTGGTGGAAGCCCAATCACCATCCGGCTCATTGAATATCACAAAGTATTTTATACATGAGAATCCAAGTTCATTCACAAGATAGTTAAGATAATCGATTGACATATCCACCCATGCTTGATCAGCCTTCATATCCCACGTGGGAGGATTATATTCTCCGTACATAACAGTGATGTTGTTGTCAGTGCAGTAGCGCAACACACGCGAAAGCGATTCGATGTTTCGTGTCTTGTCATACTTTCCGGTAGTGGGGTCGTAGTATCGAAAGGGGCTGTTTATCATGCACCGCACATAGCCCATCCGCATAAAATCAAGACGCTTGAATAATTTCTGCCAATCTGCTTCCGACACGGTAGTACCCCATGCCTCTGCCTCATCATAGGGGTCCCACTCAACCCCGTTACCAATGTATCCGGTACTGACGACTTCCGATGTCACACTGACTTGCAATTCTTTCGTACCCGTAGTGCATGAGAGTGAACAGAAAACAATCATGGAACCCGTTATTATTCTACTTAAATTCATGTTGCTTAGTAATCAAAGTTGGTATAAACAATTAATGATTCGGACGGAAGAAGGCATTCTTCACCTAGCGAAAGATTTAACGTAAGTCCCTGCTCATTGGGTAGCAACAAGTAATCTCCCTGGGTGTTTAATGTCGTTCTCGAGTAAAGGAAAGCTTTACAATCGGTCAATGTACCCATGCTGGCACTTTTTATGTTTACTCTTTTGGTCTGTTTCGATACGTTGACAATCCCAAGCATGTATTTACCTTCTTTCCCCGATACTACAGCCTTTATTCCCTTATCTCCAACTACATCTATTCCATAAATTTTAGAGCCGGCAGGCATATATTTACTCAACAACGACCATGCGTAGTACCACGGACGTACTGCTTCCTCTTCCGCTCCAAAATACTCTTCTCCCAAGATGTTCCAAAATCCCCACACTTTCAATTTATCAGGGGCTTCATTAGAGTGCATTGCATCATCGAGCATCCAGACAACAGACCCAGAGTATCCGCTGCTTATGGTCTGAAACAAAGCATCAGCCATATCCGTCCCGTACATATAATCGTAAACGTACATCTGCGAATCTTCAAGCGAAGCATGTTTCTTAGAGCGGGCACGATGGACATTCTCCCGATTGTAGAGAGAGTCTGCCTCTTCCACAAATTTAAATCCGATTTCTCCCATAACTATTTTTCTGCTGTCGGGTACACGCTGCTTATATGCTTTTATGATACTTGCATATTTACCGGAATTTACGGTGATTTTGGATGGATATGTATGGATATCGTATAAGCCTATCACATCTCCCAAATATATAGCGGTACTGTCTATCCACCAAGCTTCTTTTTCGCTCCAAATTGCAACATCCGGACCAACAAGGCTCACCTTCCCGGTCAGGTGCAGTCTCTCCATCTCGGCATAAAACCGCTTTACGGACAAAGCCCACAACGAGAAACTACCTTTGGTTGCAGCCCAATAACCATTGGGCTCATTAATGAGATTATAGTGTTTTATGCATGTGTAGCCCTGTTCTTCAACAAGATAATTCAATAATTCTGCAGCATACGCCATATTTTTATTGTCGACATCAGCTTTACGGGTGTTGATGACGCTCCACCCCCAATCTCCAAACATCACTGCCACGCTACGACTTTGACAATAATCCAATATTCTCCTTAACGTTTTCATCCTTTTCTCCGGAGCTAGCCCATCCTCCGTTATAAAGGAGGAAGTATTTATCATGATACGAATAAATTGCGGGCGCATAAAATCCAACCGGGCGTACAATTTCTGCCAATCAGCTTCTGAAATTTCAAGCTCACCATTACCATAGTCTAATTGGTAAGGGTCCCATTGAACTCCATTTCCTATATAACTTTCGTTAATAATCGTATTTACATCTATGGAGACGATTGCGTCCGGTTGCTCCGAAAGACAAGAGATTATAAGGAAGGAAGCAATAAGCGTCAGTATTTTTCTTACCATTTTTAATATACATTGTTAAGTTAACGCGAATCTATAATGAAAAGTAACGAAAGCAATCCCCTATGTAAGTTCAACCACAGCAAACAACTTGCTTGCATTCGATAGTCTCACATCTAAAAAACGCGTATTGAACGACTAAAACTCTTCTTGTATCAACTTCTATAGCACTATTGTTTAGTCACCATTATATAAAACTTGCGAGGTTTTCTTGCAAACTTGTCGAAATCACTATATATGTTTGTCCAATCATCAACACCTGACAGAGAAAAAGAAAAAGCATTATTAGGAATCGTTACCGACTTCCCATGCCCCAAATCATAAGTGCCGGGAGCTTCCAGTACACCGGTGGTTATCTTGCCTTCTTTATCAGTAAACGAAATTGTCCCTAAGGAATAATTACGCGTCCAACGACTTTCACCTTCCGGTATCTGACGGTAAAAATGCTTTAAATCCAAGTCTACCCCAGGGTTAGCTTTATTCATGCTTCCTTTAAAAATAAAGTTTGCATATTTACCATCGTTCCCCGGATTGTTTATACATATCCCCGAAGTGTTTCCCTCTTCTGTAATTTGGTCCATGGTGAAAGTAAGGATATTATCTTGTTCCGCTTTGGGAGCATAATCATCATACCAGCACCACGACTTGTCTTGTAGGCTAAGCACTGCTCCACCACCGTATTCCGGTCCCGTACCGCCATAAACAACCAATTTATCGATGTTCCATGTCCCTATCACAGATTCTCTAAACTCTGTAGCATACAACTTATATTCGCGAGATTCACCCGCAGCAGAAGTAATAGTGATGCTTGCCGTCCTGTCCGAACTGCTGAAATCCAAATAGTCTCCAACACCAATTGTCGAAGAAGCAGCATACGACAGTTGCAGTTTTTCCAACTCTATCTTGGAAAGATCATCAACAGCATCCATATTCAACGCAAGTTCTATTTCGCCCGTGAAAGCATCTATCCTTTCAATTATCGCCTTGCCTACCTGATTCTTCAGTTTGATATCTAAAATCATGCGGTCTCGACTCCAACTACCTTCATTTAAATCATCTTGCAAATCCTTGACGCAAGCTTGGAGCGAACACGCTACTATTGAGAACAAAGCATATTTAAGTATTCTTTTCATAATATCTCCGGATTTAATTAGGGTCTTAAACTTGGATTCAGATTAATCTCTGCTTGAGGAATGGGATAAAAGGTATATTCGGTTTCACTTAATCCCATGTTTCTCACTTCTTGTATATCTTTTATTCTATTCAAGCGCCTTAAGTCATATAGGTATACTCCCTCAAAAGCCAATTCATATTTACGCTCCTTATAGATTGCCTCCCTGAAATCATCTGTGCTTAAACCGGGTATCAGATTGCCTAACCCTGCACGACTACGAATGAAGTTGACAATAGCATATGATTCAGATGTAGGACCGGCTGCTTCCGCATAGACCAAAGCTATTTCCGAGAAGCGGATCAGAAAAGGATGTGTACTGGTTTTATCTCCATCGAAAGCGGGATCTATGAATTTACGGCAGAAAGGATACGGTATACTTCCTCCTGCCGGGCTCCATTCAGCTTTCAGAGTTCCATCTTCATTGTATACCTTGCTCACAATGAGGTGAGTTTTGCGCCTGTCATTCTCTTCATAGCTGTTATAGAAGTTCGTTTCAGTACGATACTCTCCCCAACCATCATGAGACTTTATGAAAGTATCCTCATCTCCTTGTTTCAACCAGATGGTAGCCCCGTCAATATACGGTAGATACATCTTGGACATCTTGGAATATTGTCCCTCACTCTCTCCCGTACGGTCCATAGACATTAAGAAAATATTTTCTTTCCCTTTAATATTCTCTACATCATATATTTTCAGTAAATCCGTCTCAAAACCATATGTGTTTTGAGGATAAGCGGAGTCAAAGTTCATAACACGCCCTGCATATTTTTTAGCTTCGACATACATTGCTTCTATGTCCTTATTCATGTCTTTGAATAGCAGAACACCTTTCTCTTTGCCGGTAGCTATTGTCAGATATACTTTTGCCAATAAAGCTTGTGCTGCAACTTTGTCAACACGCCCCATAGTGGGAGTCTTATAAACAGGCATCAACTCTTCAGCCTGTTTTAAATCGCCAATAATCAAGTCATATAACTCATCCAAGTCCGTAGCAAGAGGGGTAGAGGTTTGTTCCAACGTTTCTACTACACCCTTATGAATGGGAACCAAGCCGAAATTACATGACAAACAATAATAGTTATATGCTCTTAAAAAATACGCCTCTCCCATATATTGCTTTTTCAGTTCCTCAGGCATATCTGTGGCAGGCAGCTTCTTTATCACCGCATTAGCTCTGTTAATGGCGATGTAGGAATATTTAAAGAAGTTCATCAAGGTGTTATTCGTCTTGAAATTATCTGTCTTCCACAGATTAAGGGCTTGATTGTCAGTTGAAGCATCCGACTTCGTTGTTATAATCTCAGTGGGCATATCTCCTAAAAAGACCAATGCACGGGAATACTCAATATAGGTAAGCGTTGCAAAGGCATAGTTAATGGCAGCTTTTGCATCCTCGGGACCTTTATAAAAGTTATCTTCCGAGTAAAAGCCGTATGGCTCTTCGTCAAGACTACAAGCAGCAAAACTAAATATGCTTAAAAGAATCAGTAATAGATATGTTCTCATTTTCATGGTTTTTCTTTTTTAGAATGTTACATCAACCCCAACAGTCCATTTTCTCAAGCGAGGATACCCACCCGTATATATGCCTGTCTGGCTCACTTCCGGATCATATCCATCAAAATCACTGAAAGTGTACAAGTTTGAAGCATTCATATACAAGCGTATCTTTTCGACGAACGCTTTCCGCTTAGGCAACTTGAAAGTATAACCTATTGATAGATTTTGTATCCGGACAAAGGAACCGTCTTCCACCCAATAGTCGGATAACATGGTTTGACGATTGCTTCGCAAACTGGGATACTTATTCGTTGGGTTATCCGGGGTCCAACGAAAAGGAGCGCTATGGGGATCTCCGAATTTCTTCGTATTGAGAACATCGTTCCCAAAAACTCCATTTAAGAATATGCTGGCATCCAGGTTCTTCCAACGAAAAGAGAGATTCAAACTGGCGGTAAAGTCCGGATTGGGATCTCCAATAATGCATTTGTCGTTCTCATTTATTACGGTTGTCGTACCGTCTCCATCATAGATATTAACATATTTGAACTCCCCCGGCTGTGCATAATCTCCGGCAAGACCGGCAGCAAGTCCCTCTTGATAAGACTGTATAATTCCATTTGTTTTATAGCCATAGAATACATTAATCGGTTTTCCTATAGCCAGAATGTTCGTATATGCGCGGTATTGTTCTCTAAGATTACCTACAAACTCATACTGCATACCTGTACGGGCATCTGTAATCAATCCTGATTCAATGCTACTGCCCAAGTCCAATACTTTATTGCGATTCATCGAATAAATCAATGTAGCATTCAAGCCCCAGTCTTTCGTATCCACAACCACACCACTGAAGGTTGCTTCAAATCCTCGGTTGCGTATGCTCCCATCGTTTACCCACATACGGTCATATCCGGAAGACAACGCCAAGTTTCTTTCGCGAAGCAAATCTGAGGTTTTTTTATCATAAATGTCCAGAGTCATCGTAAGCCTCCTATTGAAGAAAGCCATATCAATACCCAGATTCCATTGAGAAGTTGTTTCCCATTTCAACTTAGGATTGGGAATACCACTCCACACTTTATAAATACCATCTTGCCCTGTGTTTCCCGATACGTATCCCGGTCCGATGGCAGTCAACCATTGCCCCTCGTTATAGTATTTCGTTGTTCCGTAGCGGCTTAACGTCTGGTAAGGGCTTATACCTTGATTCCCCGATATACCATAACTTATACGGAACTTCAACTCGTCAAATACTCTCCATTTCTTCACAAAACTTTCTTCGTGTGCCTTCCAACTCAGTGCACCTGAAGGAAAGTATGCCCATTTGTTCTGTTTCCCAAACTTGGAAGAACCATCAGCACGAAAAGTCAGCGTAGCCAAGTATTTATTGTCAAAACCATAGTTTAGGCGTCCCATGTAAGATAGCAGTTTACTTTTTGAGAAGCCATTCGATAACAAGTTTTTAGCTTGTTCACCTGCTCTCATATTCTCATTGCCTAAGGCTTCGTTTACAAAACCACTGGCTGTTAAGTACGAATCCCGATACTGATACCATTCGTAAGAATGCCCTAGCATAACCCCTAACTCGTGCTTTCCGCCGAAGGTTTCTGTATAGTTAGCAAATGTTTCCGATACAAAGTTCTGACTCTCCGTATTGCCTATAACTCCTCTCCCGCCATTTTCATTTCCTGCCTGGGTATATTTCTTGGGATAATACTGATCATTAGTGGACTTTCCGTATTTGTAGTTGATCTGACTGGTCAGTTTAAGTGCAGGAAAAAGCTGCCACTCCAATGCTCCCGAGGAAATGATATCCAACATTTTTGTTTTGTTCTTTCTCAGGTTACGCAAAGCAACCGGATTATCATAATCCGTACTATTCGCCTGCCAATACGAACCGTCATCATTGTATACCGGATAAATAGGGTTTCGCCAATAAGCCGTCCAGCCATTATTGTCTCTGCTCCCTACATATAGAATGTTTGATGCACGGATTTTGAAGTTACTATAAATGTAATGATCTACATTAAGATTGTATCCGCCTTTGGCATAATCATCATCTTTATACATACCTATATCAGTTAGATAATTAGCACTCAGATTGAAGTTTGTCTTCTCATTCGAGCTACTGACGGAAATCGTAGTATTGTTTGATATAGGATTTTCTCTAAACACTAAATCATCCCAACGAGTATTGGTAGTCCATGTAGTTTGTAACTCTTCGATGGATGGGTAGTATACTCCTGCCGAATTTAAAGCTCCTATATAAAGGGGTTGTTCGCCTGCATTCACTCGCCCCTCGTTATTTAACACAGCCATCAACACAGGGTCTCTCCACAAATCAAGTTTGGAAGAAAATTCAGATAAGGTCAGTTGTTGCTTAACCGAAACAGTAGTAGACCCCTTCTTTGCTCTTTTGGTCGTAATCATAATTACTCCATTGGCTCCGCGAGAACCATAAATAGCCGATGCAGAGGCATCTTTCAATACTTCCATAGAAACGATATCATCCGTATTGATTTGTTTCAGATCTCCGGCATCACCTAAAGGAAAACCATCTACCACTATCAGAGGAGAATTAGAGCCACGCAACGAACTGTTCCCACGGATGCGCACAGTAGAGCCTGCACCCGGATCTTGAGAAGAGGTAATCACCTGTACCCCTGCTGCTCGCCCTTGCAGCAATCCTTCTATCGAATTAGCCGGAATGTCGCTAATGGCTTCCGTTTTAATACTTGCCACAGAACCTGTCAGATCACTCTTCTTTACCGAACCGTAACCTATAACCACTGTCTCACTGAGTACTATGGCATCTTCTTGCATCACCACATTAATAATTCTTCTATTATTAATCTGTATTTGCTGTTGAAGCATCCCGACGTATGAGAACTCCAATACACCATTCGGTGGTGTCGAATCCAGTGTGTATTCGCCGTCTATATTAGTAGTGGTACCGGTAAAGACATCAGTCCCTTTAAGAACAACAGACACTCCCATAAGAGGTTCTCCTCTACTGTCCTTAACAGTACCGGAGACAGTTATTTTCCCGGAGTTCTGATTCACGGAAGCATTTGCTACGTAAAAACTATTCAGCAAAAAACATATAAGGAACATTTTAAGGAATAGAGAACTCATTCTCATGTAAGAAGATTCAAGTATCTTCATGCGATTAGATTTAAAAAGGTTTCACAGTTTATTAACAAAACAAAAGTAAGACAAAAGCATAAGTATGAATTTACCTTTGCAGTTGATTTGTTATACTTTCTTGAACGAGTTTACAAATTCATGGACATTGCATGTTGCAACTCCTACATATTTGTCTGCACATCCGTAATACACATATAGTGTATCATCGACTATTACATTTCCGGTAGGAAAGACACATCCCCTATAGTATCCTTCAAATTCATAATCATATTCCGGTTCAAGAATAAAACTCGGAGCTTTTGCAACAACTTTCAACGGGTTTTCCAAGTCCAGCAAACATGCCCCGGCTCTATAATAGCCCAAGCCACCATTCTCTACCCCATGATAGATAACCAACCAACCGTACTTTGTCCTCAAAGGTGGGGTACTCCCTCCTATTTTCTCCTCCCATGTGCCTTCGACGCCGGTCAACAGCAAGTGACTCTCTTTGTTTTCCCAGTCCAATATATCGTCCGAGAACTTAATCCAGATAGAAGGGTACTTTACTCCATATTTCTCGCCGACATATTGTTTCGGTCGGTGCATCAATACATACTTTCCTCTAATCTTTTCCGGAAAAAGAATCACATCCCTATCATCCAGAACAGGAGAGGTCAATCGCCCTAAGCGGCGGAAGTTCTTAAAGTCCGTTGTCACTGCCAGACCTGTATTACCTAAATTTTTAGCAAGAGCAACAGGTGCATCATCTCCCACAGCAGGAAATTTCACCACATCATGTGCAAACCTCCAATACTGTCCGGGGGGAAATGGACGATAAGCATAAGTTATGTAGTATTCATTGCCGAACTTCACAATGCGCGGATCCTCTACACACCCCGAATCAAAATTGTTCTCTCCCGGAGAAAAAGCCGGATAGTCCGACACTCTTTTAAAATGGAAACCATCCTCACTTGTAGCTAATCCCAAACGAATAATATGTTCCTCGTCATTACCTGCCGCACGGTAGAGCATATAGAAAACGCCATTATCGTAAAATACGCCCGGATTACACGTTACCAATGATTCCCAATCATTTTGTTCATTAGGAGATATAACAGGGTTACCCTGAAATTTCTTCAACTTCATAGTTCTAATTTTATTAATTTATAAAGAGTTTCTAACTAAAAACAATCCAAAGAAGAGTGCTCAGCCCTAAAAGAAGTATTGCCCAACCCAAGTAACTTTTGTACCATGCATCGTTCCTCAGTTCTTGGATTTCAAGGAAAAGGTCTTGCTTTCTAAAAGTCGTGTCCATTAGTTTATCGAAGGTAGGAGAAGGACTCAGATAACTCAAAGCGTACATAACAATCATACTTGTACAAAGCAAAAACGGCACCACAAGCAGGAAGTGCATTCCGCCAAATATGTTTTCTCTGAAGAACAGCATCAGTACAGCCACTAACAAACCACTAACAAGCCCGAAAAAAGCACCATTTCCATTTACTCTTTTGCTGAATATCCCTAATAGGAAAGCTGCTACTACCGGAGGAGAAATATAAGAGAGCATCTCCTGATAATACTTTAAAAGAGAACCGAACTTACCTATTTGAGGAGCCCACAACGCTGCTAAAACAATGATAGCGAGTGATGCGATCTTGCCAACCTTCACCAATTTCTTTGAATCCGTCTCTTTACAAAAATGAGAATAAAAATCCATGGTAAAGAGCGTGGAAGTAGAATTTAAAGTTGCACTCAAGGCAGACGTCAGCGCCGATAATAAAGCAGCCAATATAATCGCCAATAAACCGATTGGCATGAGATTGATAATCATAGTTGGATATACCATATCCGGTCTGTCAAGTCCAGGAAACAAGCCACGAGCAATGAGCCCCGGTATAGCAATAATGAACAATGTAGCCATGGTCAGAAAACCATTCAGCATGACACCTTTACGCCCTTCATCAACGGTTCTTGCGCTCAACACCCGCTGAACCATCGTCTGATTATTCGCCCAAAAATATATCCCTAACACAGGCATACCTACTATCAATCCCAACCATGGAGTAGCATCATCATCCAACGGACGAATAAGTTTCACTAACAAATCTCCATCCTTATAGAGACTTATAAAATAGTCTCCACCTTGCTGAAAACAGAAAAACGTAAGAATAACCGAACCTATAATTAAGATAACCGCTTGTATCAGTTCGGTTTTTATCACTGATGAAAGTCCTCCGGGAATTGTATAAGAAGCTGCAATGGCAGCAAACATGATTATGATCATTTGTAAATCTGCCTGTGGGTATATCAGTTTGATGATGAGTGCAGCAGCATACAACCCGCCTGCAGCATCCAAGAATATATTGCCTATGATGCAAATAGCAGAAAAGTAAAAGCGGGAACGTTTATCAAAGCGCTTCTCTAAAAATTCAGGAATAGTGAACACTTTAGATCTGATGTACAACGGTAACAGAAATACGGCAAAGAACACCATCACCACTATTCCCGTTAAATTATAATTAAACACGGCAAGCCCCGTATCATAAGCATCGCCGGATTGTCCTATCAAAGTAGTACTGGAAATACTTGCTGCAAACAATGACAGTCCCACAACCCACCAAGGCATCGATCGCCCGGCAAGAAAGTATGATTGAGAGTCTGTACTTTTTCCGTTTTTAAGCCCCCACCATATAATAAATATGATGTATAAAACCAATATAACTAAGTCGACAACAGAGATTGAAAAGTTTTCCATTAGGTATTAATTTGCATTTACACTACAAAAGTATGCCATAAACACCAAGAACAATTGTATAATCCGATTGAGATGTTGTACTTTTTTGAACTATCTATTGCTTCTTTCAATTTATTTCTACATTTGCAACGTGCTGTTACTTTAACAACTTACGCTATGAGAGAAATTCAAAAAGAAATAACCCCTCTGTCTGACAATGATTTATTCATCGTCTTGAATCATCCATCCGCAAAGTTCGATTATCCGGTACATCATCACTCCGACTATGAGATAAACCTTGTTATCGACACCTACGGAAAACGCATAGTCGGAGATTCCGAAGAGGAATTCTCCACACTGGATTTAGTTATGATTGGTCCCAACATACCTCACGCATGGCAAGGAAAAATAGTAGAAGGCAATCACGTGGTAACCATACAGTTCTCGGAGAAGCTTTTAAACTTTCCCATTCTGGAGAAAAGACTTTTTTCGCAAATCAAAACCTTATTATATGAATCGAAGCGAGGTATATGCTTTGCCGAAAGAACAAAGTTGGAGATGAAAGAACGCATTTTGAATCTCACTAAGATGCAGGGGTTCCAAACCGTATTAGAGTTCTTCTCTATTCTTCACGAGCTGTCTATCTCCGATAGAAAGGTCTTAATGGATAGTATATACGATTCACAATCAATTATAAGAGTGTCCAAAAGCCGTCGCATTGCCAAAGTATGCGATTATATCGAGAAGAATTATGAAAATCAGATAAAACTAAGCGAAGTAGCGAAAATCGTCAATATGTCCGAATCAGCTTTCAGCCACTTCTTCAAGAAAAAAACCCGTTGTACATTTATAGATTACGTTATCAATCTACGAATAGCCAAAGCTTGCCAAATGCTATCGGAAACCACTCACTCCATAGCTGAAATCTGTTTCTTGTGTGGCTTCAACAACCTTTCCAACTTCATTCGCATATTTAAAAAAAAGAAAGGCTCCACTCCCAGTGAATATCGTATTTTGATAGAGCAAATGCTCATTAAATACTAAATATTCCGAATGCAAAGTAAAGGATACCTCATACTCCAAGGATGAAATATAAGAGATATCCCTTACGTCTGTCACGGTAGCATCACTAATGTATGACAAATCTTTTAGTTCTGCATCCAATGTATATTACCGGTTCAGATAGATTTTCTTTGAACAACTCACCGCTCCTTGCGTTACTCTCACAACAATAATCCTGCTATCCCGAAAAGGAAGAAGACTTAGCGTCGTACATCTCCGTTCCAATTTTTGGATATGTAATATACGATAAGTCAACATATCCACAATTTGCATTGTTGCACCATTGTCATTACCTATATTAACCACCAACGTATTCTCATCACCAAGAAAAATCTCCATCTCATTATTTGTCTTCATCTCCTTTTCTTCAAGAGAGGCGCTTACTCCCCGGTAAGCTATATATTGCTGTGTGTCTCCTCCATTAGGATAAACCAAATCAGGATACTGTCGATGAAAGTAATTGGTAGCCGGTGTTATGCCGGCAAATGTTCCATATCCATCATTCTCCCAGGGACTTTTCCATGCACACACTCCGCTGTATCCATTCCAATGAGCATACAAATAGGCGTTGGAAAGTGACATATTCCAGTTGGAGTTATTTACATTATATCCCGGAGTTTCACCTATAATTACTGCCTTATATCCGTCATCCATCCACTCACCGATAGTTTTATTAAAAAAGGCATCTGACGACTGCCACTGATACCAATGTGGCGAATAAAAGTCCAGATAAGCATCAGGGTCGTTATAGCGTGCTCTCAAAGAAACTTCGTTGTAATTATTGCCTGCATAGGCATCTGCCCATGTCCAACTGCCATACTTACTACTGTTACAGATTATCCACAT
>JBHADT010000131.1:0-24122 GCA_041855205.1 Bacteroides sp. | reverse complement strand
GCCAAAGCCACCGCCAGATTAGCCGAAACCGTGGATTTTCCTACTCCCCCCTTACCCGAAGAGATACCGATGATATTCTTCACTTGCGGCAACAGTTTACCCACCTCGGGGCGGGGAGCCTGCTTGCTCTCAGTAGAAATGGTTACTTCCACCTCGGGAGAAACATAAGTGTGAATAGCCGTTTCCGCGGCTTTCAGCATGGACTTTATAAAAGGGTCGGTCGGTTTATCGAATATCAACGAAAAACTGACCTTCATCCCGTCTATACGCAGATTGTCCGCCACCATCTCAGCTTCCACCAGATTCTTTCCATTGCCGGGATAACGCACGGTTGCCAGCGCATCCATCAGTAATTTAGGATATAGTGTCATAATTCAAGTCTATTTGCTTGTTTGCAGTCCACTCCGCTTGCTGCGGTTGTAACTGCGGTATTCATCTAATTCAATTTCTTTGTCCGGTTCGTGCAATTCACCATCGCGGGGCAAGCGGAATCTGATGTACTTAATATTCAGCCCGCGTTCCAGCCATTGCTGCTCGTAGTATGTTTTGATGCTGAGAATCTCATCCGCCTGACCTGAATGGTAAAGGTCTTCGGTCATCACTTCCGCCGGAAGGTTATTCCGTTCGAGCATGTAGCGGGTATAAGTGAACATGAAATTACTGTCTGTTTTCAGGTGGATGAGTCCTTCCGGCTTGAGAAACTTCCGGTAGCGGTTCATAAAGAAAGTGGAAGTAAGCCTTTTGGTCGCTTTCTTCATTTGCGGATCGGAGAACGTAAGCCAAATCTCACTCACTTCGTTCTCGTCAAAGAAGCGTTCGATGATTTCGATGTTCGTACGCAGAAAGGCCACATTCTTCATCCCCGTCTGCATCGACTCCGTAGCTCCCGACCACATGCGGGCGCCTTTAATATCCACGCCAATGAAATTCTTCTCCGGAAACATGCGCCCCAGACCGACAGTGTATTCTCCTCGCCCACACCCCAATTCCAGCACGATGGGAGCATCGTTCTTAAAGAAAGATTCGTGCCACTTTCCCCGCAGGTCGAATGGTACATCGTCCACTACCGAATAAGGATATTCAAACACATGCGGATAGTTCGCCATATCGGCGAACTTTGCCAGCTTTCCTTTGCTCATAGATTATTCCACAATCGTCACCCAACCGTGTACATCGGGTTCGTCTCCATACTGGATGGCGCGCAGTTTATTGTACAGTTTCGTACATACTTCACCCGGTTTTCCGTCTTTGGATATTACGTAAGAGCGGTTGTTCTCCGGGTCATCGATACGCTGGATGGGGCTGATAACAGCCGCCGTTCCACAAGCGCCCGCCTCTTCAAAGGTGCTGAGTTCTTCCTCGGCAATGGGGCGGCGTTCTACTTTCATTCCCATATCTTCAGCCAACTGCATCAGACTCTTGTTCGTAATAGAGGGCAAGATAGAAGTCGACAGCGGGGTTATGTATGTATTATTCTTAATGCCGAAGAAATTGGCTGCTCCGCATTCATCGATGTATTTTTTCTCTTTCGCATCCAGATAGAACTCGGCGGAATACCCTGCCGCATGAGCCTCGTGACTCGCACGCAAACTTGCCGCATAGTTGCCGCCTACTTTATATACCCCGGTTCCCAGAGGAGCCGCACGGTCGTATTTACGCGTAATCACATAGGGGGTAGTGGCAAATCCGCCTTTGAAGTAAGGACCTACCGGTGTGACAAAAATCATAAACAAGTATTCATTGGATGGGCGTACCCCCACTTGCGCTCCCGTGCCGATGAGTAACGGACGAATATACAAAGAGGCTCCACTTTCGTAGGGGGGAATAAAACGTTCGTTCATCTTCACTACCTTCAACACCGCTTCCTTGAAACGCTCCGTCGGAAGTTCAGCCATCATAATACCCCGACAAGTGGATTGCAAACGAGCCGCATTCTCTTCTAAACGGAAGATACGTATTTTACCATCTTTTCCGCGAAAGGCTTTCAGTCCTTCAAATGCTTCCTGACCATAGTGCAGACATGTGGCTGCCATATGCAGATTGATTAATTCGCTGCTGCTTACTTCGAGTTCGCCCCAAGCGCCGTCGCGGAAGTTAATCCTCACATTGTAATCCGTCTTCATGTAGCCAAACGATAAATTAGCCCAATCTATCTCTTTCATATCGTCAATAAATATTAGTTGGTTTTACTGATTGTGCAACAAAAATAGGCTTTATTATCTACATAACCTTTTTTTCATCCCACATTTTTTCCATTTCCTTTTCCGCCTTTGTCAGTGTCTGCCGGCAGTAGGCAATCAGCTGATTCGCCTCTTTAATCTTATCGGTGAGCTCGTCGATATCCAGTTCGTTGTTATCTATCCGGCGAACGATCTCTTCCAGACGGCTCATTGCCTGGGTAAAAGTTTCTTTTTTCTTAGCGGTCATAGGCATATTCTTTGATTGTTTTTTCATTCTCTGCTTACCGGATATCCTCTCTCGAAAGTATCCGGGATATGGTTTCTCCCCGGTGATAGCGAGTTACTATCTCATCGCCCGGATTCAGCCCGTCAGTCGTTTTCAACGCTTTACCGTCTTTGAGCGTAATGGTGTAGCCGCGCGCCAATTGCTTCTCGGGCGACATATCTTCCAGGCGTTGAGCCAGCATGTCGAGACGATGAGTGTTGCGAACGAAAAAAACGGATGTCAACTGCAGAAGGTCTTTCTGCGCCGTCACCAACTTCATCTTATTCGCGGATAAGGAGGCAAGTGCCTTAGACGGAAGGCGATGCCTGATAGTCTCCAGTTCGGCACGCGCTCTATCCAACAGGGAAGAAGTTCCGTTGTAAAGACCGGCGGTCAGCCGTTCCAATTGTTCGGCGGCATCATTCATGCGAGCAATAAGAAACTCAGCAGCGGCGGTTGGCGTTTTTACACGAGTATTTGCCACCACATCCAACACAGTATCATCCCTTTCGTGTCCGATGCCTGTGATGACAGGAAGAGGAAACTGCGCACAAACCGTTGCCAATGCGTAGGAGTCGAAGCAGGAGAGTTCGGATGCGGCTCCTCCCCCGCGGATAATCACCACCACATCGAATTCTTCCGAACGAAGATTAATGGCATCCAGCGCAGCAAGTACGGACTCCTCCACTCTGTTGCCTTGCATTAAAGCCGGAAACAATTCCGTCTCGAAGTAGAAATGGTGTTCGTTGTTTTTCAGTTGGTGAGAAAAGTCATCGTATCCCGCAGCCGTGGCAGAGGAGATGACTGCTATGCGCTGCGGCAAAACGGGAATCGGCAGTTCTTTGTTCAAGGTAAGTACGCCTTCTTCTTTCAACCGTTCCAATATCTCTCTTCTGCGGCGCGACATATCGCCCAGCGTATAGGTGGGATCTATGTTACGCACGGTCAGGCTATACCCGTAAACCTCGTGAAAATTTACACTGACCTCCACCAGCACCTGTATGCCCGAGCGGAATGTTTCGCCTGTCGTCTCCTCGAAATAGGGTTTCAGGAGTTGAAACACGTTAGCCCATATCATTCCGCGCGCCTTCGCAAGCATTTCCCTGCCGCGCGGTTTATTCTCCACAAATTCCAGATAGCAGTGCCCTGAACTGTTGACACGCACATCGCTCACTTCGGCTCTCACCCAATAGGTCTCGGGCAAGCACAATTCTATGCTTTGCCGCACCAGCGAATTGAGTTCCGACAACGAGAACTCCTCTCTGCCATTGCCTGTATGTAGCGTATCGCGAATCAATTCTTTTTCTGTTTCCGGCAGGTGAGGTAAGCTTTCCATATATCCGGTATCCCGTAACCATATATATTATCGGGATATCCGGCACGATTGCCCGATTGACGTATCAGGTCTATCAGTTCGCGCACGGTAAGTTGCGGACAAGCCTGCCAGAGGCAAGCCGCCAATCCGCAGATTATCGGCGAGGAGAAGGATGTTCCGTTTGCCTTTCCCTGCACGCCGTTCGTGCGGATGATTTCCACTCCCTGCCCCAAGGTTACCACATCCGGTTTCAAGCGGTTGTCGGCGGTGTTGCCTATGGAAGAAAAAGGGGCAAGTTGCAAATCCTTATCAACGGCTCCCACCGTGAGCACATGTTCCGCATCGGCGGGAGGAGTAATTTTTTTCCAGATGCCCGCTCCTGAGTTGCCCGCGCTGCATACCAGCAGCATTCCCTTATCCGCCAGACGGGATGCCTGACGGGAAATGAGCGCGTAACGACCGTCTAACTGACGATACTCGTAGTTGCGCGATTTATCGTCGAAGGCATAATAGCCCAACGAAGTGTTTACCACATCCACTCCCACACTGTCGGCAAACTCGACGGCTGCCGCCCAGTAATCCTGTTCCACCAGGTGCTCGGTCTGCTCATCTTCGCTGCGAAGCAGCCAGTATGACGCTTCGGGAGCCGTACCGGTCATCACGCCGGGTCGATTCATCGCCATGCACGAAAGCACTCCTGTGCCATGGGAACTTTCGGCATAGATATCGGAGGCGGGGAATACAAAGTCTCTCGTACCGAGAATGCGCATATTCTGCATGGCTGTTATGCGGTCTACATTATGAAAACCGGCATCTATCACCGCAATGTGCATTCCCTCTCCTCTGAAACCCGCCTCATGCAGTTTATCGCCATTGTTCATCCTGATCTGGATATCGCCCGCCCCGTAGATGCTGTCAGGATGATAGACCGGTGTGTTGAGAAGGGAGTCTCTTTTCGGAACGGGAAAATCGTCTTTGGAAGAAACCATCCACACCCGCTCTGTCGAGCGGACAAAGGGCATAGAGGCTATGCGCCGGATGACAGCCGTATCGTTGCAGGATACCGTGACGAAGTTTTCCCACTTTCCCCGCGCCACGATGCTCACTCCTTCGCGACGGATCTTATCCACATAAAGTTCACACACGGGCAGATCCGTGGAGTCGACGGCAAGGTTTTGCCTGTTTCTTCGCTCAATGGCTTTGAGAGACAGGAAACGCTCGGGATGTTTAAGCGAATAAGCAGTGGCTGCCTTGTCGGTAAGCGAGATGCGATATTTTAAGGTATCTTGTCCGGCAGTCGTACCGGCTACGGCAAAAACCGCCGCAATCAGAATCAATTTCTTTTTCATTCTTCTTATCTTCTTTCTTGTACGGCAACAGATTGGGCTGAGTCCGCCTTGTCGCATTCGGCAACCACCCATGCGAGTCCACGTTGCGAGGCGATGAAAGCTCCTCCCACCACTCGGTTATCTATATAGAACACCGCCGACTGTCCCGGTGCGACAGCCGATGCTTCCTCGAGGAAGTACACCAGCAGACGCCCGTCATCCAGACGCCTCACCCGGCAGGGTATGGGTCTGCTTCGATAACGGATGCGTACCGTCAGGTTTCCGGCAGCGAAGAAAGAGCGCTCGTCTACTACGGATACTTGTTCCACGAGCATATACCTGACTTGCAATTCATCGGCGTCTCCCAACATCACGGTATTCTTCTCGGGATTTATTTTCAGCACATACGCCGGTTTGCCCAAAGCGATGTCCAGTCCTTTACGCTGTCCGATGGTATAATAAGGAAAACCTTTGTGCTCGCCCAGCTTCACGCCCTCGGCATTCACAAACCAGCCTTTGCCTATCTCCCTGTCTATTTCCGGCGAATGCTCGCGCAGGAAGTCACGATAATCTCCGCGGATAAAGCATACTTCCATGCTCTCTCCCTCTTCCGCCTTGAGCGGATAACCTTTGCTGCGGAGGTATTCCCGTACTTGCAGCTTCGTGTAAGTGCCCAGAGGAAACAGACAACGATTCAGCACCTCCTGGCTCAGTTGCCAGAGGAAATATGACTGGTCTTTCTTCTCATCATCGCCCACCGCAATGTATATATGCCCTCCTATCCGCTCCAAACGGCTGTAATGTCCGGTAGCTATGAAAGGGCATCCCAGCTTGTCCGCCCACTCCGCAAGTATGCGGAACTTAAACATCGGGTTACACATCACACAAGGGTTCGGCGTGCGTCCGCGGCGATATTCATCGATGAAATTCCGCACCACCGTTTCCCGGAACTCCTTTCGTTCGTCCACCACGTAATGCGGTATGCCCATGTTGCGGGCAAGGTCTTTCGCTTCCGCAGGTTCTTCGCCCCACACCCACATGGTCAATCCCACAATATCATAGCCCTGCTCTTTCAGCATCAGGCAGGTGGCGGTACTGTCGATACCTCCGCTCATACCCACCAACACACGTTTATTCACCGCTTGCGCCATAATTCAGCAATCGTATTCATCTCATCTGCATCCCGCTCGCTTCCGCGCACGTCCCCCCATGTGTTGTTCCGGCAGGGTACATTCATAAAGGGGAAATCACGCAAACGGGCAAGGCAGACTCTTATCAACTTGCAAAGATAAAGAAAAGATTCCG
Organism: Bacteroides sp.; assembly: GCA_041855205.1. Lineage (GTDB taxonomy): Bacteria > Bacteroidota > Bacteroidia > Bacteroidales > Bacteroidaceae > Bacteroides. The sequence continues at coordinate 17,729 of JBHADT010000131.1, read as the reverse complement.
CCCTTGAAAGAGGTTTACGAGTCAGTCGGCAGGAGGACATCCCGGTTACAACCGTAGAACGGTTACATTATGTATGTTTTTTTCATGTATATAAGGCAAGGTCTTTCGGGATTATACAAATAATTGGCGGACAACGTCTTAACAAGGCACTCACTGTATGGATAGAACCGTACCTCCATCGTTCCCGAACCATGCGGGTACGGTTCCCGAAGCATGCCCGCATGGTAGAAGTACTGTACCCGTGTCGTTCGTCAGGTGTAAAATGGAGTCTGTTTTTTTCCGCATTCGGTTCGGGCGTACCCGCTTCAAGCGGTCAGCATAAAGAAAGAGAAGTGCTAAATAATATTAAAACTAAAACGGATTCACCCGCCCCTATTTCTTTTCGTCTTTCCTTTGCACACGGAAAAGGGGGTGCTATGAACCATAGCTGAGATTATACCCAATGAACCTGATGCGGTTAGTACCGCCGAAGGGAGTTTTCTTTTTGTTCTTCTTACTATACACATATATCGCTTCCTTTTCTCAAGAGCCTGTCTGTCCGCATTCATCGCGACCGGTGTCTTGAGTTTTTTTATTTTCACCCCTCCGTAACGCATACTGCCCGCCCGCCGGGAATCATGCACATAAAGGAAGCCGAAAGAATAACTCAACCGCCACTCCTAAAAGCCGGATGTCACAAGTCGGAAGCAGACTCGCAAGCGAGAGTTCGTTAATTAATTATCTGTTTCCGGAATGTTCGACGTACAGTTCATCACACATTTTACACCTTCCGTTTCATACCTCGACTCTGTGCGCATAGCCCTTGAAGGCGGATGCCGCTGGGTACAGTTGCGCATGAAAGAGGCTTCCGGCGAGGAGCGCAAAGCCACCGCCCTGCAAGTGCTTGAACTATGCCGGAAATACGGAGCGACCTTCATCATAGACGACCATGCGGCATTGGCATGGGAAATAGGAGCAGACGGCGTGCATCTGGGAAAGCAAGACCTGCCCATACGGGAAGCGCGGGCTTTACTGGGGAAGCAATTCATCATAGGCGGCACAGCCAACAGTTTCGATGACATCCGGCAACATGCCGCCGACGGAGCCGATTACATAGGTTGCGGTCCGTTCCGGTTTACCTCCACCAAGCAGAATCTGGCGCCTATTTTGGGTTTACAGGGCTATCGCCACCTGCTCGGCAAAATGCAGGAGGCGGGTATTTCACTGCCCGTCATAGCCATCGGAGGCATCACCCGTGCGGACGTTCCCGGACTGAAAGCGCTCGGGCTGCAAGGCATCGCCCTTAGCGGTAGTATTTTACGAAGTTCCAATCCGGTGGAAGAGATGAAGGAAGTGATGCTTCTCGCCCGTTACTGAATGTGCAGTGTGGCAGGAAGCGTCTGTCAGAAAACCGGCAAGTACGGTCAATGTCATCCTCTCCTGCCTCATAGTCATTTTACATATAAGAGTACAATGGAAGAAAATATTCAAATCAGTTATCCCGGTTCAGAGAAAGTTTATCTTCCGGGCGAGCGTTACCCGCAACTGCGTGTAGGCATGCGCAGAGTCTCACTCACACCTTCCGTAAACATGGAAAACGGAACAAAAATCACAACAGAGAATGCTCCGGTATATATTTACGACACGAGCGGGGCATACAGCGATCCCGCACAGCAGATAGATCTGCGAAAAGGACTCCCCCGTCTTCGCGAACCTTGGATACGGGAACGTGACGTGGAATGCCTGCCCGGTGTCAGTTCAGAATACGGGCGGATGAGACTGGCGGACAAAAGCCTCGACTCTCTCCGCTTCGAACACATCGCCCTGCCCTACCGCGCGAAAGAGGGACATGCGATTACGCAAATGCACTACGCGCGCCAAGGTATCGTAACCCCTGAAATGGAGTATGTAGCCATTCGCGAAAACATGAACTGCCGCGAACTTGGCATCGACACTTACATCACTCCGGAGTTCGTGCGCGACGAGATTGCCGCCGGACGCGCCGTACTGCCCGCCAACATCAATCACCCCGAAGCCGAACCGATGATTATCGGCTCGAAATTCCTCGTAAAGATCAACACCAACATAGGCAACTCCGCCACTTCCTCCACCATCGAGGAGGAAGTGGAAAAAGCCGTGTGGAGCTGCAAATGGGGCGGAGACACGCTGATGGACCTCTCTACAGGAGCCAACATACACGAAACCCGCGAGTGGATTATCCGCAACTGCCCCGTGCCTGTGGGAACCGTACCCCTATATCAGGCGATGGAAAAGGTGAAAGGAAACGCCGGAGCGCTCAATTGGGAGCTATTTCGCGATACACTCATCGAGCAGTGCGAACAGGGTGTCGACTACTTCACCATTCATTGCGGCATCCGCCTGAAAAACATTCATTATGCCAAAGAACGATTCTGCGGCATGGTGAGCCGTGGAGGAAGCATCATCTCGCAATGGTGCCGCATACACCAACAGGAGAATTTCCTGTACGAGCACTTCGATGACATCTGCGACATCTGTGCCCGCTACGATGCGGCACTTTCGCTGGGCGACGGTCTGCGCCCGGGAGCCATACGCGATGCCAACGACCGCGCCCAGTTTGCCGAGCTGGACACCATGGGCGAACTCGTGGAAAGAGCCTGGGCTAAGAACGTGCAGGTATTTATCGAAGGTCCGGGACATGTGCCTATGCATAAAATACGGGAAAACATGGACAGACAGATAGAGAAATGCCGGGAAGCGCCTTTCTACACGCTGGGACCACTGGTTACGGACATAGCTCCCGGCTACGATCACATCACCAGTGCCATCGGAGCCGCACAGATAGCATGGCACGGCACGGCCATGCTGTGTTACGTAACTCCCAAAGAGCATCTCGCCCTACCCCAAAAGGAAGATGTACGCACCGGAGTGGTCACATACAAGATAGCCGCGCATGCCGCCGATATAGCCAAAGGACATCCCGGAGCACAGGTACGGGATGACGCGCTGAGCCATGCACGCTACGAGTTCCGCTGGAAAGACCAATTCAACCTCAGCCTCGACCCCGAACGTTCCTTGCAATACTACAAGGAGGGTAATCACCTGAATGAAAACTATTGCACCATGTGCGGTCCACACTTCTGCGCCATGCGCATCAGCCGGCAACTCAAGTCATGCGAGGCAAACTGAACAACACCAACTCACTTTTTATAAACAAGAATAAATATGATTGAAACAAAGGTATCCAAAGGTATTATCAGCACCTATTTCGAAAAGCTGGAAAACAATCTGAATCTCGACGTAGCCATTGTGGGAGGAGGACCGTCGGGAATCGTCGCCGCCTATTACCTGACCAAGGCAGGATTGAAAGTAGCGCAGTTCGACCGCAAACTTTCTCCGGGAGGAGGCATGTGGGGCGGAGCCATGATGTTCAACCAAATCGTCGTACAGGAAGAAGCCATGGATATTGTCCGGGAATTCGGTATCAACCATCGGCCGTGCGACGAAGGACTATACGTCATGGATTCGGTGGAAAGCACCGCTGCCTTGCTCTATCGTGCGGTACACGAAGGAGCCACCGTGTTCAACTGTTACTCGGTAGAGGATGTCATCTTCAAGAACGATGCCGTAAGCGGCGTAGTGGTAAATTGGACTCCCGTGCTTCGCCAAGGGTTGCACGTAGACCCGCTGAACATCCTCGCCAAGATAGTGATAGACGGCACAGGGCACGACAGCGAAATAGCCGCTACCGTGGCGCGCAAAAACGGTGTCCGTCTGGCAACCGAAACCGGAGGCGTCATTGGCGAACGCTCACTTGATGTAACGGCAGGTGAAGAGGAAGTGGTAAACGGAACAAAAGAAATTTATCCGGGACTCTACGTCTGCGGCATGGCTGCTTCCGCCGTTTCGGGTACTCCACGTATGGGACCCATCTTCGGAGGAATGCTACTCTCAGGAAAGAAAGTTGCGGATGAAATCATAGCCAGATTAAAGAAATAAAAGTTTTGGGTTTGCTTGGTTAATTGTCATGGCGGGGTATGCGAACAGTCGTCTTACTCCGCCATTTCTTTCAACTTCCTGAAGTATCCCGCCACCAAAGGAATATCTTTCACCGTGCGATAACGCCCCCATATATCTCCCAGGAGCGCGGCGCCACCGAATCCCAACTGTTTTATTTCCGGCAGGTTCCGGGCGGAGATGCCGCCCAATGCCATCACCTTGCCATTAATGATGCCGTCAAGTTGCGCCTGCTTCAACTCTTGAGGAGAATAGCCGGAACGGTAGCCTTGTTTGGAAATGCTGTCGTACACGGGACTTAGCAAAAGATAATCGAAACCGGCAAGATGTTCCTTCACTTCTTCCAAACTATGGCATGCACGGCTGATTGACCCGCAATATTCCCCGGGCGGTGAAGGATGCCGCGAGTTGAGGTGTATCCCTCCGAGTCCGTACGTCTGCTGCAATGAAAAGAAATCGTGCACCACTATCCGATGCCTGTAGTCCGGAGAAACTTCATCCAGCAAACGAACCACTCTCGCCTCTTCAGCACCCGGCTTGCGCAAGTGCAGCAAATCGAGCCCGTTGTCGAAGAGTTCCATTATCATTTCCGACTCACCTTCCGGAAAGCCGGGAGAGGTTATAAGAATAAGTTTCATTGTGCCTTGTCTGCCGGTTGGTTATTCACAGGAAAATGCCATAGCGGTCCGTTTCCTTTTCCTATATGCAAGTCTCTCCCCGCCCCGATGCAACCGGATACGTAACGTTTGGCTCGCTTCACCGACTGACGCAACGAATCTCCCTGCGCCAGACAAGCGGCTATGCCGGCAGAGAGCGTACATCCCGTACCATGCAAATTTCCACTGTCCACACGCGGAGCTGTAAACTGTTCGATATTTCCATGACCATCGCAGAGTACATCGCACATTTCGTCCCCCGAAAGGTGTCCGCCTTTCACCAGAAAGGCACAACCGTATTGAGCGTTGAGCCAACGGGCAACCTCCCGCATATCGTGTACAGTACGGACAGAGCAGCCCGCCAGCACTTCTGCTTCGCATAAATTCGGGGTTACCAGTGTAAGTAGGGGAAAGAGCGATGAACGAACAACCTCAAGTGTCTCCGCTTCCATCAACCGGTTACCGCTTGTGGAAATCATCACCGGGTCGTAAACCACCACCGGAGGAGCATACTTGCGCAACACCTCACTCAAGACTGATGCAGTAGCGGCGCAATCAATCATTCCTATCTTCAGGGCATCGGGACGCAAATCTTCCAACACGGCTTCCACCTGAGCACCCACAACAGCGGGCGGCAGCGAATACACTGCACTTACTCCACAGGTATTCTGCACGGTAACAGCAGTAATCGCCGCCGCGGCATACACTCCCAAAGCGGATATGGCTTTGACATCCGCCTGTATGCCCGCTCCTCCCGAAGGGTCGGAACCGGCGATGGAGAGTACCACGGCACGCTCTCTTCGGTCATCCGCTTTCGCTTTTCCCTCCAAAGTCTTATAGGAAGAATTGTACATCATCCGGTTGTTTGCTTTATTCTCTTCACACATTCTCTTTTCCGAATAGTTTGTGCAAGATACAAAGAGAAACCGTCTCTCTTCATTCTGTTTTGTAAGAATTAACACGGCAAGGCAATAATACGGCAACAAGTGCAATACATCTGCATGAAATACCAAAATATACTTGCCAAATATCAATTCATCGCAGTATATTCCACCCGAAAAGAATATTTTTGTTTCCGAAGTCCGCTTGCAATGTAAAGTCTTATTTAACACATAAATCTCAGAATCATGAAAAGAAACATTCACCTCTCTTTTATGTTATCTCTGCTGGCATTGGCATACGGTTGCCACTCCACCCCGGAGAAGAATGACAGATGGGCACAGGTTCCCGAAATATTGAAGCGAATCGTCCCGCCCGTATTTCCCGACAAGGTGTATGACATCACTGCGTATGGTGCGCAAAATGATACTGCTTTCGACAGCCGGTCCGCCATACTCGAAGCCATAAATCAATGTAACCGTAACGGTGGAGGAACGGTGCTTGTCCCCGCCGGCAGCTACCTCAGCAAAGGAGCCATCATACTGAAAAGTAATGTGAATCTACATCTTGCGGAGGGTGCCCGATTGGAATTCTCTACCGCGGCGCAGGATTATCTCCCGCTTGTTCTCACCAAATGGGAGGGAACAGAATGCTTCAACTACACTCCTTTCATCTATGCCTATCAATGCACCAATGTGGCACTGACAGGTAAGGGAAGCATCGACGGAAACGGAGCCGTTACCTTCAACGGATGGCGGGCTTTGCAAGAACCGGCGGTAGATCGTCTGCGGCAGATGGGTATCGACAACGTGCCGGTGCATGAGCGAGTGTTCGGCGAGGGGCACTATCTACGCCCGTGCATGATACAGTTTTACGGATGTAAGAACGTGCTGGTAGAGGAAGTCAGCATCTACGATTCTCCTTTCTGGATCATTCATCCCGTGTTTTGCGACAATGTCACGGTGCGCAACGTATATATAGACAGCAATAACCTGAACAACGACGGCTGCGACCCGGAATCTTCGACCAATGTGCTGATTGAGAACGTAAAATTCAATGTAGGGGATGACGGCATAGCCATCAAATCAGGACGAGATCAGGACGGATGGCGTATCGGGCAAGCCACGGAAAACGTGATTATCCGCAACTGCCACTTCGCCCGCTGGGCAATCACCATCGGCAGTGAGATGTCAGGCGGAGTGCGCAATATCTTCATCGAGGATTGCCGGATAGACAGTTGCCGGAACGGCATCTACTTCAAGTCGAACCTGGACAGGGGAGGCTATTTCGAGAATCTGAACATGAGGCGTATCCACGCCGATGTCTGCCTGTGGGGGATAATCAACTTCCGCACCAACTATCACGGGTATCGCGGTGGAAATTATCCTACACTATTCCGGGATATATGCATCGAAGACGTTACCTGCAATCGGGTGGACAGCGTGGCGCTTATGGCGAACGGACTGCCCGAAGCCAAACTCTACAACATCACGCTGAGAAACATCGATGTAAAGAAAGCACCCAAAGCCATACAGATGCAGAATGTGGTGAACCTGACCTTGGACAACGTGAGGGTGAACGGTGAACCGGTGACCCGCATGGAATAAAAGGACCCGACTTGTTCGACAGATATGTCCTTTCGGCTTTAGAGATGACAACGGTAGCTTCAGGGCTTTACGATAAGCACCGTGGCATATGCGGAAATACCCTCTTCCCTACCGGTAAACCCAAGCTTTTCGGTGGTCGTAGCTTTTATGGAAACATCCTCTTCGTCTATGCCCATCACCCGGGCGAGGGTTTGCCGCATGGCGGGTATGTGCGCTTTCAGTTTAGGACGCTCGGCACACACGGTGGCATCTATATTACCTATGGAGTAACCTTTTTCCGCAAGCAGCTCTACGGTTTTGGCAAGCAATATTTTACTGTCTATGTTCTTGTACTCTCCCGCCGTATCGGGAAACCAATAACCGATGTCACGCAAGTTGGCGGCTCCAAGCAGAGCGTCGCAAACGGTATGAATGAGCACATCGGCATCCGAGTGCCCCAGTAATCCTTTCTCATGTTCGAGGCGGATGCCGCCCAGCCACAGTTCACGCCCTTCCACCAGCTGGTGAACATCGAACCCAAAACCTACACGTATTTTCATTATATCTTTATTTTCTTGAATTCATTGTTTCGGAAACGGTGTTTTTTTCCGCAAACGGCTTAACGCCTGCCCCGTCCGAATATTTCGCGGATTCCATCCAGCTCGAATCCCAGTGTGAAACGCAGCGTCTGGTCCAACGGATTCGTCTGAGCCGTAGACACCAGATAAGCGGCATCCAACGAGAAAACATTCATCTTGAAGCCTGCACCGAAAGCGAAATACTTGCGGTTACCTTTGTTCTCGTGTTCCCAGTGGTAGCCTCCGCGCAGCGAGAAACGATCGTTGTATGTATATTCCACACCCGCCGACCACTGGATTTCCTGCAATTCTTCTTTCAGACCGCCGGGGGCATCGCCAAACGATTTGAAAATCCCCTTTATAGGCGATATTCCCCGGTAGTCGCGTTCCAGACGTTCTTCGTATGCTTCCTGCGACTCTCCCTCCTCCCGTATGGGACGAGTGGGAACCATGTATTTATTCAAATCTATACTGAAACCGATGGTGTTGTAGTCATCCACGGGGAAGAGAAGCGAAGCGCCCAGACGCAAGTTGGTGGGCAGGAACTGGCTGGTGTTTCCGCTATCATACGAAATCTTGGTACCGATGTTCGAAGCATTCAGTCCGAATGAAAGCATACATTCCCGTCGGGCAAGAATCAGGTAATCACTGTAATAGAATGATAAGTCGGCTGCAAAAGCGGAACCCGGCGAGACGTCTTCTTCCTGCTTGTAGGCAAGATCAGAATAAATATAACGCAACGCCACCGCCGCCGAGAATTTCTCGGAAAGCATGCGAGAGTACGCCACATCCACCGCCATTTCATAGGGTTTGATGGTATAACCGGGCGAATTAGCATCGCTATATCCCACAGGAACCTCACCGAGAGAGAAATAGCGAAGCGAACCGCTCAGCGCCTGATAGTCGCCTATGCGATAGTAACCCGCCACATACGCCAAATCGATGTCGTTCACCAACTTACGCAACCAGGGAGTGTAAGATACGGACACAGCGGCACGGCTGATTGTAAACGGATACTTGGCGGGATTCCAATATTGCGAATTGGCGTCGGGCATGGTTGCCGCACCGATGTCTCCCATACCTCCTCCACGGGAGTCGGGAGCGATGCTCAGTGAATTGACGCCGGTGTTCACCGGATTGAACAGGCTCTTATCTTGCGCATGCGCGAACATTGCCAATGCGAGCGAAAGTGTCAAAAGGATTTTTCTCATAACATTGTATAGAACTGAAAACTGCACCGTTTATTGTGTGGTAAATACCGAAAAAGATTCGCAGCGGAACAGAATCCGCCAAACGAGTGGTCAAGATGAAGTATAGACAACTTAAAAACAACGAAGAACCGGGATAAGAAGACTGCCCTGAAATCGTCCTGTGCGGAACGGTTTCCGCCCGTCGCAGATCCTCCCGGACAGGCATGCAGCATGTTGAAGAAACGACACAGGCACGGTGCCCGAACCGAACGGGTATGGTTGCCGCACCGAACGGGTATGGTTCAGGGCTTATACGGACATGGTGCGGAAACGTTTTTATCATCCTTGCAGTAGATTGATTCCCAACTACTTACACTTGCACAGAAAAGTTATTTAGCAGAGTAGGCCGGATATCTTATCCCAAGCTCCGGCTCAAATAGGAAACATTCGAGAGTGACGCATAAATGACACGCTCCGAAGCAGGCAGCATACTGCCTGAAACACGGTCTTGACGAGATGGTGAATTGTTCGGAAAGGGCGCCTCAAGAGAGTTTCATTTCGCAAGGATAATGAGTTTTCGGGATTTCACCGATTCACGGCTTTCTTCCGAACGTATGGCAGCCGAATAGAGATACACACCCGGAGCGAGACGTTGCCCTTCGTTGCCGCACAGATCCCAGTCGACATAACGTGTTTCTCCTTCGGAGAGACTGTTCTCAAGATGAGTCCACTGTTCGCGCCCGGAGACGTCGTACACCGATAGGCGTACAGAGAGTATGGAGCCGGGACGATTGTGAGAGAGCACAAAAGTGGTATTTTCCCTTGCGGGACTATGCGTGCAGGAAAGGGAAAAGAGTTCGGGGCGCAACCCGCGAACCACCTCGAAGTCAAGGCTCCGGAGAGAAGAGTTGTTATGCAAATCCCATGCGCGGAACGAGAGTGTATGCCGTCCTTCCGGAAGTTCGGGCAGGGAGAAGCGTACCGTACCTCGCGTGTAATCGCCCGCCACCGAATGGAAGTAGTCGTTGAGTGTATAAGTAAGGTGAGCATTACCGTCGATGCGCAGCCAAAGATCATGTCCTATCCCCGCCCCCACGGTGTTGATACCGTCCTTATCCTCCAATTCCGCCACAAGCATAGGAGTTGTGTTTGTCTTTCCCCCGGAAACGAAATCGGAGGTATTCAGATAGAGTCTTATTTGAGGTCCTTCCATGTCGTTTTCCAAGTCGCTGGCAGTACCGCCAACCAGAAAACGCTCGAAACTTCCCGCTGCCTCGCGCAAGCCGCCGGCATCCAGCGCGTAGAGATTCAGCATTCCCGTTTTTTCGGAGTAATTGATGTCGAGAGGTACGGGGAAGATGAACTCAAAAGTTCCTCCGCGCACGGAGTCATTCCCCTCATAAAGCGTCTTTCCACGTTCTTCATAAGCAAATGCCCCCTGCTTCAGGTTATCGAGCGTAGTTGTCTTTTCCTTGCTGTCGAGCACAGTGGGATATATCATTCCGGTAAAATCATCCGCCGGAGTACCCGAGGGGGTGAGGATACGCCCCTTTACTTTCACTTTCATACCGGCTTTCACCATGGGAAAAGAAGCATCTTCTCTACTTACATCCACACCGGCAAACTCCTCTATCTTCACCTCGTATTCCGGACAGGCAAGCATCAATGCAGGATCGCCTATAAGCGAGAAATTAAGTTTGTTTCGATCGCCGTACAGCGTTCCGTCGCACTTGGCAAGCCGCATCATATCTCCCAGACGAAGTCTTTTCCCTTCCGGGCGGGTGAAGATATGACGGAGAAAAGCGCGGTTGAGCGTGGAGTTTTGCGAGGCATACACTACCCTGCTGGTGGTAAGCAAGGCAATGGCTCCGCCCTTCGGATTGAGCAACGCGCGTTCACCTGCCGAAGTTGCGGCATCGTCGAAACGGGTAAAATCGCAGGTGGCCGTAATCCAAAGGGGAAGACGGGGTGAAGAGAGTTGGTCGATATCTCCCGCCGTAAGCAGGTTTTCCTCCGCCCAGGCGGTGGTGCTGCCATGCCCGGTATAATTCACCGCAAGCAGCCCCCGGTGCAGCAGTTGTTTCAGCCGTTTAGTGGCGTCGGGATAGCTGTTTCCCGTGGCGGTATCCTCTCGTCTGAAAGCATCGGCATAGATTCTGTGCACCAGCAGCGAGGGATGGTTCTCTTCCGTATATGCAGCAAGCTGCTCCGACTGACGCACATGAAGATTCCGGTCTCCGTCATCGGCAACGTAACAAACGGAGTTTTTCCATGCACCGGCATGCGCATTGTTCATATAAGCTATTGTTTTGTCCACCGCCACACGTGCTTCTTCGGCAGTACGCACAGGAAAACGCCCGACACCTATATCCAATAGGCTGGATGCAAGATTCTCACCTTCCGAATCATCCAGAAAGCCGAAGTAATCGTCCGTTACATACGAGGAGGTTTCCTCGAGCGAATTCTCCGACTGGTAACAAAGCAGAAAATCTCCGGGAGAAGCCTGCTTCCAAGAGCCGGTCAACATCCGGTTGTCATAACTGCAATCACCGAAAAGCAACAGGTATTTAGGTCGTTCCGTCTCCGAAGGGAAACGATCGTAGAGCATCTTCATGAAACGGCGATAGGCGGTTGCATCGGGGGTACCCGAGGAAAATTCGTTGTAGACTTGCGGAGCGGTGACAATCTCCACCCTGAATCCGTCTTTGGCACGATGTGCCTGCGCCAATCGTCCGGCATGCGCAATCAGAGATTGTCTGTCAGGTACAATAATCACCATATCTGTGGCAGTAAGCCCGTGCAGATTCTGATTGACCACTCTTTCACCCGCCGTAATTTCCGGAAATCCTCCACTTTCCGGGTTTACTGCCACAAACTCGCGCAGCGTACCCGCAGGAATGGTGAATGTAAACTTTTCGCCTGCATAGATTCCCCGCACCGGAGCTACTGACCCAGGATTCGTAACATCCCACACCACCGTAGCGGGGGTAGCACCGGAAACAACAAACGTACTGACTTTGCCTATCGAATTCAACGAACGGAATGCAAGAAAGGCGGAAGAAAGGGTGAGCGAACGGGTGTAATTCAATGCAAGGTAATCAAGCCGTCCGGACACGCCCGACGGACGTTCGTGCCTGACAGTGACTACCGGCCTCTCCGACTTCGTTTCCGTCCATGGAACATGCATCGTGACGGAAGTAGCCCGCGTGTAATATTGTTTGTCGGACGAGATGGAGGGTAACAGGGCCGTACGCAACAGAGTACCGTCTATCATCACGCTGCAACTGCTCGAGGCATTTACGGCACGCGCCGCAAACACAGCGGTGAGAATTGCCGGAACCCCGGATACGATTCCCGGCAGGGAGAATTCATAATTTCTCGTATTATTTGCGGCATAATCATAATCCTCGTAAAGATGGCGCCCCGTACCTCCCCAACTATATCCCTCCTTTTCATATAGGGCATAATCATTAAAAACGGTCAGTATATTATTCTCAGAGGAAGTCTCTACCGTCTCCGCCGTCGCTTCGTACCGGGGAATGTCTTCCCTGTCCGTAAGGAAATAACACGACTCGTCCGAGTAGAAATTACGTTCGCGTACAAAGAAAGTTCTCCCGGCATTCGGCTTCCATGACACTGTACCGCGCGCATGAAACAACACGCCGTCCGATGTGACAAGCAGAGGTACTTCGGGCAACTCTTCATCCGGATGTTCCTGAAAACGTTGAGACAGCAGATACCCGCCATAACCGAATATACGCACTTTGTCCGGACGGGCGAAACCCATCTTACGCAATGTGGCATTTGAAATCTTGTGGATTCCGGTCTGACCGACACGTATCTTCACCCAGTTTCCGGTAGAAAGCAGTGAGACGGCGTCTGATTGCGAACGGGAAGTTGCCGAGCGGGATACGGCTTGAACGCGAGTATGCGGCAGTGTATTGGTAGAGAATTTCGTTGCGCTTACGGATGTCGTAGTATATGAAAGTTTGAACGAACGAAGCCGTTGATAGATGCCGTCGCGAAACACCACAGGAAACAAACTCACATACAATGAAGCGCCATGCGCGGAGACTCCCACGGATGCCTGCATACATGGAGTACCGGAGAGAGTGTCCCCCTTGAGCGCATCCCGCAACACGGGAGAGATTTCTTCCGGTACGGACAGTCTCAAACTGTCGATAGCGGTTTGCAGTGCCATGCGCTCCTCAAGGGTAAGAGGCATGTATTCGGGATACTCAAGCACGGGGTGATAGGTATGCAAAGATACGTCTTTGCCATGCAAGGGAAGTTTGCGCGTGATAATGGGAAATGTATGCGCAGGGGGAAGTTCATGCCAATCCAACGAGAAGAATTGCTGTGCCGACACGGGCAGAACAAAAAATATCACTCCCAAAAACAACCGGCAAAACTTGATAGATGTCATAATGAGTCAACTCAACGAACGTAAAAGTCGAGCAACTTATCTTCCGAGAGGTAGCCTTGCAGATGTTGTCCGACCCGTACCGGTCCTACACCGGCAGGTGTACCCGTAAACAGCAAGTCTCCAATCTTTAAGGTCATGAAACGGCTTACGTAGGCAATAATCTCATCTACCTGAAACAACATGTCGGCTGTGTTACCCCGCTGCACCTCCCGTCCGTCTATATCCAAACGAAAGTTCAACCGTTGCACATCTCCGCCATATTGTTCTAAAGGCATAAACTCGCCGATAGCCGCCGACTGGTCGAATCCCTTGCTTAGTTCCCAGGGATTACCTTGCTCCCTGAACTTACGCTGCAGGTCGCGGGCGGTAAAGTCGATGCCTACGGTCACCGCATCGTAGTACCGGTGCGCAAAACGTTTCGCCACATATTTGCCCAACCTGCTGATTCGCACCACCAACTCCGTTTCATAATGAACCTCTTCCGAGAAATCGGGCAGAAAAAAAGGCTTCCCGTCTTTCAACAACGCCGAATCGGGTTTCATGAAGATAACCGGCTCTTTATTGACTAACGTATGCCCTAACTCTTTATTGTGCAGGGCGTAGTTCATTCCCACGGCAATAATCTTCATTCTTTGATTTCGTTAAAGTTTAGACGATTGAACATCAACGCCAGATGAGCGTAGAGAGAAGTATTCTGCACCACAATATCCTCCGGTACGCGGATGCGGAAAGGAGTAAAGTTCCACACGGCTTTGATACCGCCCGACACCATCTTATCCGTGATGCGTTGAGCTATCTCGATGGGTACGGTGAGCACGCCTATATTGACATCGTATTCCCGCATCTTTTGTTCGAACAGGTCGGAGTGAAAGATGGGAATACCGTTAAGTGTAGTTCCTACCAAATCGGGATTGACATCGAATGCCGCCACGATCTTCAACCCGAAATGATTCAGACCGGAGTCCCGCAGCAATGCACCTCCCAGGCTACCCACCCCGAAAAGGAAAGCCTTATGCATGTTGGTGAAGCCCAGAAAGTCTTCGAGCACTGCTATCAGCGCATCCACTTCATAACCCACACGGGTACGACCGGATATTTTTACATACGACAAGTCTTTCGCTATCTGCGAGGCGTCAATATTGGTTTCTTTGGATATCTGTGTGGAGGAGACAAAGCGTTCTCCTTTTTTCTTCAGCAGTTTTACATTAGAAAGATACCACGGAAGACGACGCAATGTTGGCTCCGGCACTTTCATTCTGTCTTTATGTTGAACTGCCCGGTTCGTGGTCATTTTCTTCTTTTATTGGGGTTGATACTCACAAAAGTACGTTTTTCCCGTAAACATACACTGTAAGTTAACAAAATTTCCAAAAATAGTTTCATCTGTTCAGCGAGGGGAAAAGGAGACTGAGGGAAATTCCGGCCGTACGGAACTTCAGGTTATCAAACCGGCCGAACACGCCCACCCGCAACAGGTTATTCCATCCGATGGAGTATCCCAACTCGGAATAGGGCGTTTTATCGAAAACAACCAGTGAGCGAATATGAACTCCCTCGGACAAAGACTTGTGGGAAAGAAAAGGTAGATGTTTCAACAATAAATAAGGAGTATACCACGACACATGGGCCTGAAGCCAACGGGTATCGGTGGCAAGTTCGTAATTATCCGACAAAGAAAAACCTTCGTTGAAAGAGCGCGCCGTAACCGCGATACGCGTGGAAGCAAAATGTTTAAAATCGGGTAATTGCATATTTCTTCCATCCACGAACATACCGCCATTGACCTTCCAGTACAATTGATTGAACATGCCAAAGGAAAGGGTCTGTACAGCGGAAAACTGAACCAGATGATAAGAGGAAAGATAACGCGCTCCGTTTATCGGAAGGGCACGGTCATAAGTCACGGAAAAAGTGGGATAACGAGACGGCTCATATAGCTTCCGTCCGGTGGAGGAAATCCTGTAATAACGCGCCGGGGTGTAGTCTAGTCCGAAAGAAAGCTTAAACACCTCATTGTCAGGCATGGGAACAGCTGCCATTTCATGTTTGGGCAGGTTGGGTTCAACCCTCCTCCCGAAAAGACTTTTGTTCACGTGATTTTCCAAGGAAGTTCTGCGCTGCCATGAGAACCCGGCAGAAAAGGAAACTCCGTTAAAGGGTTCGATACTCTGTTCAATAGCCAGAAAGCGTTTTTCATGGAGTTTCACATGGTTATGCCCCGTAATCAGGGAAGAGAAAGCATTAATCAACCGGGACTCTCCGCTCTCCCCGTTATAATCAGCAGAAATAACCCCTCCCGAAAGAGACAAAAATCCAAGGCGACGGGGAGCATACTCCAACGTCAGTTTTCCCTCTCCCAACCACCTGTTTCTCGCAGTGGCATAGTACAGGGAAGGTGAAAAGAGCAATCTGGAGGAGGAAGATATTTTAACTCCGCCCTGTAACTTCATCCCTATCCAAAATCCGTCTACCGGGTTATATTCGGGGAAATAGGATTTTATTCCCGGTAAAGTCAGCCAAGCGTTCTTATCGGTTGTTCTGAAAGTTTTTCCCCATATTGCATTATTGATTACTCGCGTCGCAAAACCATCCTTTCGCAGCGTATCCCGAAGTTGGGACGATTCAGATTGTTTCCTTATTTCTTTCAACTTATAACTCTGCAATTCCTCAAGTCGCAAAGGGACACTTCGAAGGGTATCCCAATATATGGAATCTCGTCTCTCTGCCAATGAATCGACCTCTGTATTCTCACGGTATTTCGCAGACGGACGTTCATATTTGCGCCTTTTGGCTGGCTGCTTCTTAACCAATGCTTTCAGTGTATCAATCGACAGAGAATCCACCGCAGCGGAATTGACTTCGGTATAGCGTACGGAAGCCAGATAAGAAGCCTCCGCCTTAAATCCCATCAAATCGATGTTCATTGCCAGATTGGTGGTAGAGGGTAGGAACAGTGCCGGTTGTATCTCCTTACAAAGCAATTTCACACTGGCTTTAAATCCTGTTCCCCGCAGTGAAAAGTCTGCGGCAGATACACTCCACAGATTCTCAACGACAAACAAATCTCCTGAAAGCAGGCGGGAATCGTTTCGTTTGGGTATCACCCTTATCTTGTTAATCATTTGACCATCTTCCAGATAGTACCCGTCCAATCTGAAGCGATAAAAAGTGAATGCATTCTTAGACAAAGGAGATATTTTATCAAAGATTTTCGGCGCATAGGGATTTATTGTACTCAATCCCATCTCTATCTTTACTTCATCGGGAAAGGAACTGCGGGTAGCCAGTATCTTCCGCGTCCAGTTATCGGGAGCGACAAAAGATATGTCTTGCTGTTCTTCCATAACGAACAGCCTATCCAGATGTTTCTTCGACATTTTGCGGACTTCTCTCGACAGTTTTAACACTGCGGGGATAGAAGTGCCTTTACCGGTACCCTTCAAATAGACTCTTGCCTTAAAATTCCTGATACGGTCGCTATGATATGAAGCATGAGCTATCGCTTTGCGCATGACTGCATAGGCCGGGTCTTCCCTTCCCCGCACAAAATTGATTTCTGGCAGGCGATAAATACGTTCTGTCAATCTGATTGTACAATGATAGTCGGTATCGCCCATCCGGAAAGTAAGTTGCTGCGATACAAATCCCAAAGAAGAGACCTCACAAGTATATTCTCCCTGGGGAAGCCTGGTCTCGAAACGCCCTTCTGCATCAGCTATAAAACCGCTCTTGATTTCTTTCAAGTAAAGCGCGGCATAAGGGACCGCCATCCCATTTTCACCAACGACTGTTCCGCTAAAAGTCTGAGCAGAAACAAAAGATGAAATCAGCAAAAAGAACAAGCTAAAGTGGAGTTTTTTCTTCATTTCAGTGTTTTTTCATGTAGGACAGGGCAGAGGCTTCGTTTCTAATGCATGAGTATGATTAGAATATAATCCCGTTATTGATACCGCATCGTACAATATAACAAGGTAAACAGGAAAAATATCCGAGTTTTTTCGACTTTTCCAAGATTCAAAAATACTGTTTTTTAGATAATCTCATTCAGGTTGAAAAATAAAAAACATCTGACAACATGAAAAACGAACGATAAATCATCCCGGAATGAAATCTATTTATAGGGAAAGAAGTATTTTTGTCTTCATAACATCAAATAATCATGAAAAATAACGACTGGAAAGAAAGATTGAATATCGTATATTCCACCAACCCCGATTTCAGTTACGAGACGCAGCAAGAAGAACAGGAAGAAACGCTTCCACCTGCACAACAACGCCTGCGAATACAATTGGACCGAAAGAACAGAGGGGGAAAGGTAGTAACTCTCATCACCGGATTCATAGGCAAAGAGGAAGACTTAAAAGAATTAGGTAAACTGCTAAAATCGAAATGTGGAGTCGGCGGAAGCGCTAAAGAGGGAGAAATCATTATACAAGGGG
>JBHADT010000130.1:0-13878 GCA_041855205.1 Bacteroides sp. | reverse complement strand
CTGTTGGATGAACTCAAACGCAAATACCCCACCTACCATCATCAGGACGCATCTTTCCGGGAGTACGGCTTCGGCGCCACAATGGTGACTGTGAAATAACTTCCGTCATACCAATCTCCGTATTATATTCCATAGAATTGTATCTTATTCTATGGATGCAAGCACGTGTTTTCATTAGTTTTGCCTCATGAAACCTTGAAATCAATGACAAGCAGTGTCCTTTGCCTTATAGCTTCTGTCTCCTGACAAGCTGCCGAATGTCTCGGAGGCGGTAAACGTGTGCCCGGATAGAATCTGAAAAGGAGCTTCCCCGTTGATTATCGCGGGTAATCAAACCGGAACTGTAATAACTGAAGCCATCCGACCTAAAACCGTCGTGTGACGATAATTGTAGACTATGAGTATGACCGATTTAATGAAAACAAGAATTCTTGTCTCACTGAGTGTGATGATGACAGCCGGAATCCTCTTCGGAGCACATGCCCAAGAGCTTGTGACGGCTCCGATGAAAGATGTGAATCAGGTGACGGACAATACGCTCGACAGCCTGAACAAAGCGGCTACCGCACGCCCGGTGGCAGGGTCGAGCCGCCGGGGAGATAACCCCGTGTTGTTTCTGGTGGGAAACTCCACGATGCGCACCGGAACGTTGGGAAATGGTAACAACGGGCAATGGGGATGGGGATATTTTGCACACGAATATTTCGATGCGGACAAGATTACCGTGGAAAACCATGCTTTGGGAGGCACAAGCAGCCGCACCTTCTACAATCGCCTGTGGAAAGATGTGTTGAAAGGAGTCCGCAAAGGCGATTGGGTAATCATCGAGTTGGGGCATAACGACAACGGTCCGTATGACAGCGGTCGCGCAAGAGCTTCCATTCCCGGTATAGGCAGAGACAGTCTGCTTGTTACCATTAAGGAGACCGGTGAGCGGGAAACTGTTTACACTTACGGGGAATATATGCGCCGTTTTATCAGAGAAACCAAGCGGAAAGGAGCTTATCCCGTGTTGATGTCACTTACTCCCCGTAATGCGTGGGACGATGCAGACAGTACGGTGGTCACAAGGGTAAACTCGACTTTCGGGCTTTGGGCGAAGCAGGTTGCCCGTAAGGCAGGCATACCTTTTATCGACTTGAATGAGATTACGGCGCGGAAGTTCGAACGTTTCGGAAAAGATAAGGTAAAGGATATGTTTTATCTCGACCGTATTCATACCAGTGCATTCGGCGCCCGGGTCAATGCCGAGTCGGCGGCGGAGGGCATACGCGGCTACAAAGGGTTACTTCTGGCACGTTACCTCAAACCGCAGGAGGAGGATACGCTGACGGGTTCCACCCGGATACCCGGACGCCCGGTTCTGTTTACCGTGGGAGACAGTACGGTGAAGAATGAGGATAAGAACGGGAACGGCATGTGGGGCTGGGGAAGCGTCATTCATGAACTGTTTGATACGGAACGCATCTCGGTGGAGAATCACGCCCGGGCAGGTCGTAGTGCGCGCACTTATCTGGACGAAGGACGTTGGGATAAAATATACCGGGCTTTGCAACCGGGAGATTTCGTGTTGATTCAGTTCGGGCACAACGATGCAGGAGAGATACATACAGGCAAGGCGCGTGCGGAACTTCCCGGGTCAGGAAATGAAAGTCAAGTGTTTAGGATGGAGCGTACCGGGACGTATCAGGTTGTGTACACCTTCGGTTGGTACCTGCGCAAGTTTATTCGCGATGCGAAAGAGAAAGGAGCTCTCCCCATTGTGCTGAGCCATACCCCTCGTAACATCTGGGACAACGGGAAGATAGAACGCAACACCCATTCTTTCGGCAAATGGACTAAAGAAGCCGCGGAGGAGGCGGGTGCGTGTTTCATTGATTTGAACCGCATCTCGGCGGATAAACTTCAGGAGATAGGATACGAACAAGGACTCCGTGCCGTAGGCGAATATTTCAACAAAGACCATACGCACACTTCCCTGAAAGGAGCCCGGATGAATGCTCAGAGCATTGCCGATGGACTGAAAGCTACGAACTGCAAACTGAAAGAGTATCTGAAATAACTTTTCTCCCGCACTGCCTCATTCTGCTGTATTATGCTTCGTGCAGTGGATTTCCCCGATGTGCAGAAACGTTTCGTTCGAGGCGTATGCTCTGCTTGCGCTCGCTCGTTGCAATGATGGCGCGGGGTGTTGTCTTCACGGGAAGGATGTGTGCGGGTGCGTGGCGGTTGTGAGCTAAAGTGACAGGATGATTGTTGTGTGGAATAAACCAAGCCGATATACCTGGCATACGGATAAAAGAATGACCGATGAAGAAATATTTTGTGTTTTTGTTGTTCGCGACGCTGACGGGGGTAGTTTGCGCAAGTACGCAATCCGCTTTCCGCATAATAGGTAATGAAAAAGGAACGTTCGTTCATTATACAGGAACCGAGCAAGTGGTGAACACTGCACTGGGACTGTTGGCGGAAGATTATAAACAGGTAAGCAGTACTTCTCTTGTAAGAGCAGAGAAAATACAAGACAATACGATTGTTGTCGGTATTCCGGGAAAAGACCCCGCTTTTGATAAACTGCTATCGGAACTCGGAGTGAGCGCCTCCGGCTTGACCGGCAAATGGGAAGCCTATAAAATTCAATGGATCAGGGAGGGGAACAACTCTTATCTGTTTGTTATGGGGAGCGATCCGCGCGGTGCCGCTTACGGCGTGCTGGAACTCTCCCGGCAGATGGGAGTAACCCCGTGGGTATGGTGGGCGGACGTCGTGCCGGAAAAGAAAGCGGAGGTTTTTGTCATTGCAGATGAAAAGGTACATAAACCCTCCGTGCAATATCGTGGAATCTTCCTGAACGATGAAGATTGGGGATTGATGCCATGGAGTACCCGCACGTTCGAACCGACTGTCCGGAAAGGAGCTGTCGGTCCGGAAACCTACTCAATGATATTTGAACTTCTGTTGCGTTTGCGAGCTAATACCATATGGCCTGCAATGCATGAATGTACCGTCCCGTTTTATCTGGTGGAAGGGAACAAAGAAGCTGCCGGGAAATACGGAATCATAGTAAGTAATTCTCATGCGGAGCCCATGATGCGTACCAATACGGGTGAGTGGGACAGTAAGGAGTATGGTCCGTTCAATTTCCTCACCAACGAAAAACGGGTGTTGGACTATTGGGAAGAGCGTGTGAAGGAACTTGCGGGAGGAGAGAATATCTACACGGTGGGTATGCGCGGCATTCACGACGGCCGGATGCAGGGAGTGAAAACTTTGGACGACGAGACAGGCGTATTGCGCCGCGTCATAAAGGAACAGCGCGAACTGCTGAAGCGTAACAATCCCGGTAAAAAGATTGAAGATATCCCCCAACAGTTTGTTCCATACAAAGAAGTTCTGAAAGCTTATGACAATGGTCTTGAATTGCCCGATGATGTGACTCTTGTGTGGTGCGATGACAATCATGGCCATATCATGCGCCACAGCAATCCCGGAGAGCAGCTGCGTTCGGGAGGTGGCGGCGTTTATTACCATATATCCTACTGGGGCAAGCCGCATGATTACCTGTGGCTGGCTTCGACCCAGCCGGCGTTGATTTATGCGGAGATGAAGCGTGCGTGGGACAATAACGCCCGCCGTTTGTGGATACTGAACGTGGGAGACATCAAGCCGGGCGAATACCTGACGGAGTTCTTTCTGGATATGGCATGGGATATTGACGCGTTTGCCGGAGACAGGATTTATGCTCATCAGCGACAATGGATTAAAAAAGTATTTGGAGACGTTGCAACGGAAGATATCGATGAAATCATGCGGCAGTACTACCGTCTGGCGGGACAACGCAAGCCGGAACATCTGGCATGGAACAGGGTGGAAGACTGGGAGTTGAGAAAGAGAGACCCCTCGAACCGGCGTGGGCTCCAACCGGTAAAGGATTCTGAATTCTCGCCTGTGGAATTCGGCGATGAGATGGAGCGCCGGATCGGGCGGTACAATAAAATAGCGGCGCTTTCGAAGCAAGTGTATGAGAACCTTCCGGAGAGATTGAGACCCGCCTACTTCCAATTGGTGCATTATCCGGTAGCCGCAAGCGCCGCCATGAATCGCAAAATGCTGTATGCGCAGAAGTCGCGTTTGCATGCGGAAGAGAATATCGACCTGTCCGCCTATTATGCGCGGCTTTCGCTCAACGCCTACAATGAGATAGCGGCATTGGGTTATACTTACAACAAAGAAACCTCTGGCGGCAAGTGGGAGTTGATGATGGATATGAATCCGCGCAACTTGCCGGTGTTCGCAAAACCCGTCTTGCCGGAAATGCCGGTCGAAAAGCTCTACGAAACACATGTGCCGCCCTTGCCTCAGGTACGTCCGCTTGTTCCTGCGGCAGGAACATCTGTCGAGAGCGACCGGATGATAGCCCTGAATGCCTGCGATTTTGTGAATGATATTCAGGCGGAAGTGATCGAGGGTCTGGGGCATGGCGGAAAGAGCGTCCGTTTGCCCGCCGCCCAAAAGATAACTGCGAAACAGCCTCATTTGCAGTACGATGTAACGACGGCAAGTAAGGGCGAGGTGAAAATCAAGATTGGTACCATTCCCATGCATCCCGTTCATGGAAACACGGAGATGAGGTATGCCATCGTTATTGACAAACAGAAACCGGTTGTGATACCTACCGCTGCGGCGTTCCTTTCAGATACATGGGCCGCCAATGTGCTGCGCAACCAGTCGCTTACCACCTTCGTCGCTCACATCGCCGAGGCAGGTGAACACACAATACGGGTTTATGCCCTTGATGAAGAATTGATTATCGACCAACTGATGCTCGATTTTGATCTGGACAGAGAACACTATCTGATACCGGTGGAGTGAATTGTGTCGTGAGAAGAAAACCTTCTCCAACCCAAGCGACACACCTGTCTGTTGCGTTGGCGGCGTATGAGTGTTTAAAAACTTCCTCTTTTGTGTTAACTTGTATTAAGAAACTTCTTCCTTTTCTTTAGTGATACATCTTCCTTGGTTTGACAATCTCATTCAGATAAATTGGTAGTGTGTTGTTTATCAATTAATTGCATAGATGCCATGCCGGTGTGTCACAATATGAAGCATGAACTTATGCCGGGTTTACACATTTTATACATTCCATGAGGCTCTTTACTCGGAAAAAATGAGTAATTTTGCGGCCTGATAATCATTTAAATAAGGCACATGAAACTTGATATACTGACTGCCATCTCTCCGGTAGACGGGAGATACAGAGGAAAAACAGTCGCTTTGGATACTTACTTTTCGGAATTTGCATTGATAAAATATCGTGTTCGGGTGGAAGTGGAATACTTTATCGCACTCTGCGAATTGCCGCTACCACAGTTGCAAGGTATCAGTCCGCTTGTTTTTGATTCCCTTCGTTCTGTTTATCGCGATTTTTCCGAAGCGGATGCGCGCCGCATCAAGGAGATTGAAAGCGTGACCAACCACGATGTGAAAGCCGTGGAGTATTTTTTGAAAGAGAAATTCGATGGAATAGGCGGGTTGGACGCTTACAAGGAGTTTATCCATTTCGGGTTGACCTCGCAGGATATCAACAATACGTCGGTGCCCCTCTCTGTCAAGGAAGCGTTGGCCACGGTGTATTATCCGTTGCTGGAAGAACTCATCGGACAACTGCGCACCTATGCCGAGGATTGGGCGGATGTACCCATGCTTGCCAAAACCCACGGGCAGCCGGCGTCTCCCACACGCTTGGGGAAAGAGATTATGGTGTTTGCCTATCGTCTGGAACGCCAGTTGGAACAGCTTAAAAAGACGCCTCTGACCGCTAAGTTCGGCGGTGCCACGGGAAACTATAATGCGCATCACGTGGCGTTTCCGGCTATCGATTGGAAAGCTTTCGGAGATGACTTTGTGGCGAACAAGCTGGGCTTGGAGAGAGAGGCTTACACCACCCAGATTTCGAACTACGACACATTGTCCGCTGTATTCGATGCCATGAAGCGTATCGATACGATTATGATAGATATGAACCGGGACTTCTGGCAATACATCTCCATGGAGTACTTTAAGCAGCAAATCAAAGCCGGTGAGGTAGGTTCCAGCGCCATGCCGCATAAGGTAAATCCCATCGATTTCGAGAATGCCGAAGGGAACCTTGGGGTGGCAAACGCTTTGCTGGAACATCTTTCGGCAAAATTGCCGGTATCTCGCTTGCAGCGAGACCTGACGGACTCCACGGTGTTGCGGAACATAGGCGTACCTTTCGGACATATCGTGATTGCAATTCAGAGTTCGCTGAAAGGATTGCGGAAGTTGCTGCTCAACGAAGCAGCCATTTATCAGGATTTGGATAACTGCTGGAGCGTGGTGGCGGAAGCCATACAAACGATACTTCGCAGAGAGGCGTATCCGAATCCTTATGAAGCGCTCAAGGCGCTTACGCGTACCAATCAGTCTATAACGGAAGAGTCGATCAAGAACTTTATCGATGGATTGGATGTTAAAGAAGAGATAAAGCAGGAGTTGCGTGTCATTACTCCCCGCACTTACACGGGAGTGTAAATACATCTGGCGTCTTCTTCTTTCCGGCGGGTGTTTTATGGATATGCCCTGTCATGAGGAATGCACAGAAGGAAGCGTTGCGAATGCAATCCGGGGAAAGTCGAAGAAAAACGAGAGGGGATACAGGCCTCTCTCTGGAAGATAGAAAATATGCCTGAATTCATTTTGTAAATAAGAACAAAGTATGTATATCGAGAGATATGTACTTGACACCCATAAATCAAAGAGATAGTGAATGACCGTGAGGTCAGATAGTTTAATTTTAGGAGTAAAAGCAATGAGTACAGAAAACGAAAAATGGCGCGATGCATCCTCCGGGCAGGAGAATGCCGGCAATCAGTTTGAGAGAGAAAACAACTACAACCGTTCATCTTACAACCGTGAAAACGATGACCGCCCGTATCGTCCGCGATTCGGTGGTGCGAACAGCGACCGTCCGCAACGGAGCTACAACAACGACCGTCCCTACCGTCCGCGGTTCAACAACGAAGGCGGCGAGCGTCCGCAACGGAACTATAACAACGACCGTCCCTACCGTTCGCGCTATAACAATGAAAATGGCGAGCGTCCGCAACGTTCGTATTATGGCAATAATAACGAACGTCCGTACCGTCCGCGTTACAACAGCGAAGGAGGAGACCGCCCGTATTATAATAATGAGAATGGCGAGCGTCCGCAACGGAATTATAACAACGACCGTTCTTACCGTCCGCGGTTCAACAACGAAGGTGGTGAACGTCCGCAACGGAATTATAGCAGTGAACACTCTTTCCGTCCGCGCTACAATGGCGGTGAGTCTGCTGATCGTCCGCAGCGTTCGTCTTACAACAATAATAATGCGGAACGTCCTTTTCGTCCTCGTTACAACAGCGAAGGAGGAGAGAATAGGGGTGGGTTTACACGCCCGCAGCGTCGCACGGCGGATTATGACCCCAATGCCAAATACAGCAAGAAGAAACAGATGACGTACAGGGAGCAGTTTGTTGATCCCAACGAACCGATTCGTCTGAATAAATATCTTGCCAATGCGGGAGTTTGTTCTCGCCGGGAAGCCGATGAGTTTATCACAGCGGGAGTCGTTTCTGTGAACGGTGTGGTAGTTACCGAACTCGGAACCAAGATAAAGAGGGGCGATGAAGTGAAATTTCACGACCAACCGGTAAATATTGAGCGCAAGATATACATCTTGTTGAACAAACCCAAAGATTGCGTAACTACTTCGGACGACCCTCAGGCACGCCGTACGGTGATGGACCTTGTAAAAGGAGCGTGCGACGAACGCATCTACCCGGTGGGGCGGTTGGACCGTAATACGACCGGTGTGTTGTTGCTCACGAATGACGGCGATTTGGCATCTAAGTTGACGCACCCCAAGTTCCTGAAGAAAAAAGTATATCAGGTACATACGGATAAAAACGTAACAAAGGCCGATATGGAACAGATAGCGTCGGGAATCCAGTTGGAAGACGGGGAGATACAGGCAGACGCCATCAGTTATATAGATGATGCGAAACGTAACGAGGTGGGAATTGAGATTCATTCGGGTAAAAACCGCGTCGTGCGTCGTATCTTCGAATCGTTGGGATATAAGGTGGTGAGATTGGATCGTGTCTTGTTTGCAGGTCTGACCAAGAAAGGATTGCGCCGCGGTGAATGGCGTTTCCTCTCCGAGACGGAAGTGAATTTCCTTCGGATGGGATCTTTTGAATAACTATTTATATAATATATAGGTGTAAAAACAAAATTATGGAACGGATAAGTAGAACAAAGATTGTTGACTTACTGAAGCGTGAAGACTTTGGAGCAATGGTCAACGTGAAAGGGTGGGTACGTACCCGCAGAGGAAGTAAACAGGTTAATTTTATTTCACTGAATGACGGTTCTACGATAAATAACGTGCAGATTGTGGTTGACTTGGCAAACTTCGACGAAGCGATGTTGAAAGAGGTAACAACCGGGGCGTGTCTGAGTGTGAATGGAGTGCTGACGGAATCGGTAGGTTCCGGGCAGAAAGCCGAGATACAGGCGCGGGAAATAGAGCTGTTGGGAGCTTGTGACAATACATATCCTTTGCAGAAGAAAGGACATACGCTGGAGTTCCTGCGCGAAATAGCCCATTTGCGTCCTCGTACGAATACGTTCGGCGCAATATTTCGCATTCGTCATCAAATGGCGATGGCTATTCACACGTTCTTTCACGAAAGAGGATTCGTTTATTTTCATACACCCATCATTACCGCTTCGGACTGTGAAGGTGCCGGACAAATGTTTCAGGTGACTACAAAGAACCTCTATGATCTGAAGAAAGATGAAAACGGTTCTATTATCTACGACGACGATTTTTTCGGGAAGCAGGCAAGTCTGACCGTTTCCGGACAACTCGAAGGAGAACTTGCTGCTACGGCGTTGGGGGCTATTTATACATTTGGTCCTACTTTCCGTGCGGAGAACTCCAATACTCCCCGCCATTTGGCGGAGTTCTGGATGGTTGAACCCGAAGTCGCTTTCAATGATATCGTGGACAACATGGACTTGGCGGAAGACTTCATCAAGTTCTGCGTTAGCTGGGCTTTGGAACACTGTGCGGACGATGTCAGATTCCTGAACGATATGTTCGATAAAGGTTTGCTCGAACGTCTGCAAGGTGTATTGAAGGAAACATTTGTACGTTTGCCGTACACGGAAGGTATTAGAATACTGGAAGATGCAATGGCGGGAGGTCATAAGTTCGAATTCCCGGTATACTGGGGAGCGGATCTCGCTTCCGAACACGAGCGTTATCTGGTGGAGGAACATTTCAAGCGACCGGTAATCCTGACCGACTATCCGAAAGAAATCAAAGCGTTCTACATGAAACAGAATGAAGACGGAAAGACGGTGCGTGCTATGGATGTACTCTTTCCGAAAATAGGTGAAATAATCGGCGGATCGGAGCGTGAAGCAGACTATGACAAGCTACTGACACGTATCAAGGAGATGGATATCCCGATGAAAGACATGTGGTGGTATCTCGATACTCGCAAATACGGAACTTGTCCTCACTCCGGATTCGGATTGGGATTCGAGCGTCTGTTGCTCTTCGTTACCGGTATGGCGAATATACGCGACGTGATTCCTTTCCCGCGTACGCCCCGTAATGCGGAATTCTGAGATAAAAGGCGATAAGAAGCAAGAAAGTTCGTGTGGCATAAGCGACACGAACTTTTTTTATGCGGACAAACGTGATGGCAGTGACGCGTACTGTCGGCCAAATTTGTTTGTAAGACATGCAGGGCTTACCGGTCTTTACCGGATGCGGAGATTTTGATTTGAATGGATAGGGTCGGGTAAACCGAGAGGTTGGTTAAAGTTGGTTTTAAAAAGTTATAAATAGAAATAAAATATTATTTTTGTAAAAGACCATCGTCCCGGAAAAGAATCCTCTGTAAACGGCAAATCTATTCACCAAATATCATACGGCTATGAGAAAACAAAATTTTATTATTGCACTGTTTTCCATGTTATTGACAGTTGCGGGAGCCATGGCTCAAAACACGGTCGGAATCAAGAAAAAAGCGAACTTGGAAGGAATCTGGCAGTTGTGTCATTATGTATCGGAAAATCCGGATATTCCCGGGGCGCTCAAGCCGAGTCATACGTTCAAAGTGCTCGGAGCCGATAAAACCATCGTTAACTTTACGCTGATACCCGGTTCGGATGCCATCATTACGGGATACGGGACCTATGAGCAGTTGACGGACAGCAGTTATAAGGAGAGTATCGACAAAAACATTCATCTGCCCATGCTGGATAATAAGGAAAATGTACTTTTCTTCGAAATGAGCGAGGGTGGCGTGATGTATCTCAAATACTACATATCCAGAGACCTTCAGGGAAATGAATTGAATACGTGGTATCACGAGACATGGAAGCGTATTCAGATGCCTCCGAAATTCCCCGAAGATATTGTGAGATAAGGCTTTGAACAGTCAAAAAAAAGAAGAAAACATTTGCCGATTCTGATAAAAACCGTACCTTTGCAAGCCGATTATTATCTAATAAGGATAAGCGTTTAATTCATAGCGAGTTAGAAGCCTGTGTCCGAAGCGCTGATTCGCGGTGAAGTATTAGTAGTAACATTTTAAAAAACAAATCAAGAGTGGATACTTTAAGTTACAAGACCATTTCTGCAAACAAGGCAACGGTTACGAAAGAATGGGTCGTTGTTGATGCTACAGACCAAGTATTGGGGCGTCTGGGAGCGAAAGTTGCAAAATTGCTGAGAGGAAAGTATAAACCGAACTTTACTCCTCATGTAGATTGCGGTGATAATGTGATTATTATCAATGCCGACAAAGTGAAAATGACAGGAAATAAATGGACAGAGAAGGTTTATTTGTCATATACGGGATATCCCGGTGGTCAGAGAGAAATGACTCCTGCCCGTTTGCAAGCAAAACCGAACGGAGACGACAAACTGTTCAGAAAAGTAGTAAAGGGTATGTTACCCAAGAATAAACTGGGAGCTAAATTGCTGGGAAATATGTATGTGTATGCCGGTAGCGAACACAAACACCAGGCTCAGAACCCGAAATCAATCGATATAAACTTACTTAAATAAAAGATACATGGAAGTAGTAAATGCATTAGGCAGACGTAAACGTGCCATTGCGCGTGTATTTGTAAGCGAGGGTACCGGTAAGATTACGATAAATAAGAGAGATCTTTCGGAATATTTCCCTTCAAGCATTCTTCAATACGTTGTAAAACAGCCTCTGAATAAACTCGAAGTTGCTGAAAAATATGATATTAAGGTAAATTTGTGTGGTGGAGGTTTCACCGGACAGTCACAGGCCTTGCGTTTGGCTATTGCCCGTGCATTGGTGAAGATTAATGCCGATGATAAGGCTGCACTCCGCGCTGAAGGCTTCATGACCCGCGATCCTCGCTCGGTTGAACGTAAGAAACCGGGACGTCCGAAAGCTCGTAGAAGATTCCAGTTCAGTAAACGTTAATTTGGGTTTGTAAGTTTATTAGTTTGTAAGTTTCAGTGTCAAATATACTGAATCGTTCTCCGAAGGACACGCGGAAATCGAAACTTAAGAACTCAAGAAACTCTCGACTGAAAAGCGTTTAGTATCTAAACTGCCGGGACTCTTGGACAGGCTACCCGGAAGTTGGTTAGAAAACAAAAAAGAAAGTAAACGATTAAAAGAACAAAGAAAAATGTCAAGAACTAATTTTGATACATTATTGGAAGCCGGTTGTCACTTCGGTCACCTCAAAAGAAAATGGAATCCGGCAATGGCTCCCTATATCTTTATGGAACGTAATGGTATTCACATTATTGACCTCCATAAAACAGTTGCTAAAATAGACGAAGCTGCTGAAGCTTTGAAGCAACTAGCTAAATCAGGAAAGAAAATCCTGTTTGTTGCTACTAAAAAACAAGCCAAACAAGTAGTGGCTGATAAAGCTACTGCGGTAAATATGCCTTATGTAATCGAACGCTGGCCTGGCGGTATGTTGACAAACTTCCCCACAATCCGCAAGGCTGTTAAGAAGATGGCTACCATCGATAAATTGACTAACGACGGTACATATGCCAATCTCTCAAAAAGAGAAATTCTGCAAATCTCGCGTCAACGCGCTAAATTGGACAAAACGTTGGGTTCTATTGCCGACCTCACTCGTCTGCCTTCTGCATTGTTTGTGGTTGACGTGATGAAAGAGAACATCGCAGTGCGCGAGGCTAATCGTTTGGGTATCCCCGTATTCGGTATCGTCGACACTAACTCTGACCCATCAAACGTTGATTTCCTAATTCCGGCTAACGATGATGCCACCAAGTCTGTTGAAGTAATTCTGGAGGCTTGTTGCGCAGCTATGCAAGAAGGTTTGGAAGAGAGAAAAGCAGAAAAGGTGGATATGGAAGCTGCCGGCGAAGCTCCTGCTGCAAAAGGAAGAAAGAAAGCTACTAAAGCACGACTTGATAAGTCTGACGAAGAGGCCATCAATGCGGCAAAAGCTGCGGCTTTCATTAAGGAAGACGAAGAAGCTTAATATATTATAGAGTTGGGAATGGAAGATTGGGAATTACTTGAAAAGGCAATTCTAGATCTCCTGTTCTCAACTTTTACTTATTTGATTTGAATCGTTGGCTGATTCCATTCAACCCCTGCCTTTTGTCGGATTGTTCCCTTGTAAATCCCTGTATTCTATCTGATATGCGCAGGTATTGATAAGGATCTCTTTACTGAGAGATGAACATAAGAACGACAGGATGGGGTACACTTCCTTTGAAAAGAGAAAACAAGAAAAATTACTAACAATAAAATAAAAAAACAATATGGCTGTAACAATGGCTGATATAACCAAACTCCGTAAAATGACCGGAGCTGGTATGATGGATTGCAAGAACGCGCTGACTGAAGCAAATGGTGATTTTGATCAGGCGATAAAAATTATTCGTGAGAAAGGACAGGCGGTAGCTGCCAAGCGTTCGGATCGTGAAGCTTCTGAGGGATGCGTATTGGTGAAAGCCGTTGATGGTTTCGGAGCAATGATTGCTTTGAAGTGTGAAACGGACTTTGTAGCTCAGAATGCTGATTTCATGAAACTGACTCAGGATATTCTGGATGTTGCTGTGGCTAACAAGTGCAAAACTTTGGAAGAAGTAAACGCATTGCCGTTGGGCGACGTGACAGTGGCTCAGGCTGTGGTTGATAGAAGCGGTATCACTGGCGAAAAGATGGAATTGGATGGCTATCTGACAGTAGAAGGTCCTTCTATCGCTGTATACAACCACCAAAACAAGAACTTCCTTTGCACAATGGTTGTTTTGAATAAGGAAGTGGATGCTAAGGTTGGTCACGAGGTGGCTATGCAAATTGCGGCTATGGCTCCTATTTCCATAGATGAGAACGATGTTCCTGCCGATGTGTTGGAAAAAGAAAAAGAAATCGCTGCAGATAAGGCCCGTCAGGAAGGAAAACCTGAAAACATGATTGAGAAGATCGCTATGGGACGTATCAGCAAATTCTATAAAGAAGTTTGCTTGCTGAAGCAAGAGTATATTCAGGATGCTAAACTGACAGTAGCTGATTATCTGAAGACGTTCGATAAGAAATTGACGGTATTGGCATTCAAACGCTTTACTTTGCGTGCCGAATAAAACTCTCTCTCAAAGAGTGAGGTATAAGGAGTTGACTCATGAGAGTGACTCCTTATTTTTTTATCGTTCACCTCTTTTGTGACTTCATGTTTTCGGAAGTTTGTGCTGCGGACAATTAGCCTCCTGAGGTTTTGGACTGAGTATAACCCTCTTTTTGTAATAGTTCTAAT
>JBHADT010000129.1:0-13537 GCA_041855205.1 Bacteroides sp. | reverse complement strand
GGTACGCTTAAAGTGGCAAAATTAAAAGGCACACTGGAATCGGAGCTCAAGAGAATCGAACCAAGCACACTGCTCATATTGAATGATCTATTCCTTGTGAACCTTGACGCCAAGGAACGCCCCATCCTGCTTGATATAATAGAGGACCGGCATGGACGCAAGCCTATCATCATTACCTCGCAACTGCCGACGGACAATTGGTATGATGCAATCGAGGATCCTACCGTGGCAGATGCCGTCATGGATCGTATTATACATACGGCTCACCGAATTGAGCTAACCGGAGAGAGAGCCTCCGGAAGATGGCGGCATACAGAGGGAAATAAACTAAAATAATAATAACCCCATCGGTCAAGACTTTTTGAAAGAGCATTATTGAATATTTTCAGGGGGTATAATCTTTTTGGTTTTAGGGGGCAGATTACACTGGATTGTCCACCGGGGGGAGCAAAAGAAGACTTTCGAACAATCAATACAATGGTAGAGTACTTTCGTTGACACGGTTCCCCCGGGTTCTTGCCGAATCTGGGTTTACAAACCATTATCATACAAAAAAAGACCGCCAAGAGTGGAAGCCTCCCAACAGTCTAACTTTTTATCGTAGCGGGACCCGGGCTTGAACCGGGGACCTCATGATTATGAATCATGCGCTCTAACCAGCTGAGCTATCCCGCCATCGTTTCTCGATTGCGGGTGCAAAGATATGTATATTCTTTAAAACACCAAATACTTTATCTCCTTTTTTGCAAACTTATCGACGTTCAAATAAGAAAAAGCGAGATTAAATGCCACATTTTATATGTAAAAACCGGAAAAATACAGTAACAGGAAAAAAGAATAGCGTTCTGTCTTTTTCATAGATATCACACAATCCGAAAGAAGAAAAAGAGGAGAATACAGACATAAACCTGAATCGGGAAGTCGAGCGGAGATTCACCTTTTTTAAAAGAGAAAAATTATCCTGTGTAGTACGACTTAATTAGAAAAAAGTTTTATATTGCCGCCGCAAACGAGAATGCAACAGATACTATAAGATACAACAATACTATGGAAAGAGTGAAAATACACAAAGAATACCTTTTAAATGCAACTTCTCGAAATATCCTTTGGACGGCAATAAGTACTCCTACCGGCTTGGAGGGATGGTTTGCGGACAAGGTACAATCCGATGATAAGAATGTGATTTTTTTCTGGGGAAAAACTGAGCGGCGTGAGGCGGAGATTACGGCTTTGAGAGCTTTTTCTTTCATCCGTTTCCGCTGGTTGGACAACGAACACGAACGTGAATACTTCGAACTCCGGATGACAAACAACGAACTGACAAACGACTTTGTGCTGGAAGTCACCGACTTTTCCCCCGCCGACGAGGTAGAAGATCTCCATGAGCTATGGAACTCCGAAGTGGAAACTCTGCGCAGAACATGCGGATTCTGAGGATGTTGTTCTGACTTCCATCCCCCCCTGAATATTTGTTTTCTCATTCAGCCGGATGAAAAACGATTCTTATGAAAAAGTCAGAGTACACCTTATCCGCAAAGACGTCTCTTGTTTATACGGTAATCAGTAACTTCTCTTTTAAGTAAGAACTCTCTCTGTCGATGATAAGAGAATCGTTTCCTGAAATGTAACAGTTCTTTCCTTGCGGAAAGCTAAAGCATGAAGTCTGGGAGCGAAATAATAGCTGAATCTCTGAAAAGGAGATAAGTTGGGAACCGCCAGAGCACACATGCTTCAGTGAATGTATGTATCTATTTGATTTTGAAGTATCGCTGACAGGCTCCGGAAAACAAATATACGGCAAGCAATTCCTGAACTGTAAAGATAAAGTTACTATAACATACTGATTTCAAGAAAACTAAAAATCAATAACCAATCGGATAATCACATTTTAACTAACTGAATCAGGAGGGGATTTCAACTACTGATTCGCATAAATAACTATAAAAAACACAATTATGGATTTAGGAAGATCTCTAAAAGGAGTATTTGCTACTCTGGCATTGAGCATGCTTTGCCTGATTGCTTTTGCACAGGGTCGCTCGGTGTCGGGAACCGTTGTCGATGCAGCAGGCGAACCCATCATAGGTGCGAACGTACTGGTGGTGGGCACCACAAACGGTGTGATTACCGACATCGACGGAAATTTCACTCTGTCAGACGTTCCCGGCAATGCAGAAATCAGAATCTCATTCATCGGCTACATCACAGAAACCGTGGCTGTGAGCGGTCGTAATAACATCAAAGTGTCCTTACGAGACGATTCCAAGACTCTGGACGAAGTGGTTGTTATCGGTTACGGAACGGTGAAGAGAAGAGACCTCACGGGTGCCGTGGCTTCCGTGAGCGGCGAAAAACTTGCAGCCAACCCTGTGTCGAGCGTGGCACAGGCGTTACAGGGACAGTTGCCTGGCGTATCGGTCACTTCGCAGGACGGTCGTCCGGGTGCTTCCATGGCCATCCGTGTACGCGGTGGAGGCTCCATCACTCAAAGCAACGACCCGCTGTTTATCGTGGACGGCGTGCAGGTGAGCGGCATCGACGACATTCCGGCAGATAATATCGAGAGCATCGATGTACTGAAAGATGCGGCCTCCACAGCCATATACGGTGCACGCGGAGCCAACGGCGTAATCCTCATCACCACCAAGGGAGGCAAGGAAAGCAAGGTGTCTGTAAAATACAATACGTATTACCAGGTAAAAGAGAAGCCAGACCATCTGGATGTACTTGATGCCTACGACTATGTGTTCTCCACTTGGGCATACGCCACAGCCTATGGTCCGTCTTACGGCGACGGCGTGGCGAAGTACTTCGGACTGGGTAGCTTTGCCAGCGGATCCGAGAGCGGAGTTACGTGGAACAACCCGCAGGGAATCAATGCCTACAAGGGATTGAAGTCGCACAACTACGTGAACGATATCATGCGCAGCACCGGCACATGGAATCACGATCTCTCCCTGAGCGGCGGCAACGAAAAGACGCAATACTACATGTCCGTAAACTACCTCGACGACGAGGGAGTGCGCATCAAGTCGGCATTCAACCGCTGGAGCGCCAACTTCAAGCTGAAGCAGAAGATCAACAAGCAACTCACGTTCGACGCCGACGTGCGCTACAACGAGATGCAGTTCGTGGGCACACGCTTCGACATGGCCACTTCCGCTTTTATGTTCCGCCCGATAGACAATCCGTTGGGTAATGCCGAGTACACTGCTGGTCTGGGTCAGGGTGCACCCTATGTGGAGGTAGACAAAGATCCTATTGCTACTCTCAACAACTACGACAACATCAGCAAAAGGCAGCGCATCCGTGCCAAAGGCGGACTGACGTACAACATCATCAAAGGCCTCACCGCACAAAGCGAACTCTCGCTCGGTCGCGACTGGCAGGAGGTGAAGTACTGGGACGGCGGTCTGGAAGAAGGATACAGCACTGCCAGGCTGACTAACAGAAACGGCTACGAAGTGCGCTGGGCCACCACACTGAACTACGAGGTGCAAGGGCTGGGCGAAAACAACAATCTCTCGTTCCTTGTGGGCAACGAGGTGCTCGCCTCCAAATCCAACTCCAGCTACATCTACGGTTCGGGCTATCCGAAGGAGTTTACGATGAACGATGCCTTCGGTATGATAAGCATGACCGATCCCACCCTCGGCAAAGATGCCTTTGGTTCCGACATAGGTACTCCCACCCACACGCAGTCGTGGTTCGGCCGCGGAAACTACTCCTACAAAGGGCGCTACCTGTTTACTGCCACATTCCGTGCCGACGGTTCGTCCAAATTTGCCCCGAACCGCCACTGGGGATACTTCCCCGCAGCGGCAGCCGCATGGCGTATCTCGGACGAACCTTTCATGAAGAAACACTCCGGCTGGCTCGACAACCTCAAGCTACGTCTATCTTTCGGTACCTCCGGCTCTGACAACATTGACGCTTCGCTGTGGAAAGAGACTTGGGTTACCGAACAGATCACGGTGGACGGACAACCCGTCACCATCTACAAACCGGGTAGCATGCAGGGCAACCCTGACCTGAAGTGGGAAACCACCATCTCGCGCAATGCGGGTATCGATTTCGGCTTCTTCAACAACCGCATCAGAGGTAGTCTCGACTTCTACTGGAACACCACCAAAGACATCTTGATGAAGGTGCCGGTAGATGCCTCGGCGGGCTACAGCTACCAGTTCCAAAACGTGGGACAGACTTCCAACAAGGGTCTGGAACTGTCATTGGGAAGCGACCTCGTGCGCAGCAAGAATTTCAACCTGTCGGTGAACCTCACCTACAACTTCAACAAGAACAACATCGACAAACTGAACGACGACGCGCTTGCCGACACGCACACAGGATGGGGTTCGTCTATGCTCAAACCCTACTACGACTATGTTATCCGCAAGGGTCAGCCCGTGGGTCTCATTCAGGGATATAAATCGCAAGGGTTCTACACAGTAGATGATTTTGACTATGCCAACGGGGTGTACACGCTCAAGAAAGGCGTGCCCGACATCAGCGGCATCGTGAACTATGTAAGTAACGGAAAGATTAAGATAGCTGACGGACAGGTGGCTTTCCCGGGCATGGTGAAATTTGCCGACATGGATAACAACGGCAAAGTGGATGCTGACGACACAGCCATTATAGGAAAGACAATGCCCCAGCACACCGGCGGTATCAACTTCAACGGTAACTACAAGAACTTCGACTTTGCACTGGGCTTCACCTACCAGATAGGAGGAGACGTGTACAACGCCAACGCCATGCACAGTATGATGGGAAACAAAGACAACAACCTGGGTGCAAACCGCCTTGCCATCGTAAAAGACTGCTTCAAGATATACGATGTGGACACAGCAGGCAATCTGGTGCCCGTGAGCGAACCGGAAGCGCTGAAAGCTTTAAACAAAAACGCCAAATACGCGCTGAACTACTCCGAATACGGCATTGTGACTTCCGAATTTGTGGAGGATGCCTCTTACCTGCGCCTACAGACGCTGACCGTGGGCTACACGCTGCCTAAGACGCTGACCAAGAAAGCGGGCATAGAGCGCGTGCGTTTCTACTTTACCGGCAGCAACCTTTTCTGTCTGAACGGCTACTCGGGGCTGGATCCGGACGTAAACACCAACATGAGCGGTGTAGACGGATTCCCCACGCCCAACTACGACTACAATGCCTATCCCAAGACCAGAAGCTATACCTTCGGTCTTAATGTATCATTCTAAAACTAATGGAGACAACAACAATGAAAAGATATAAAATACATCTCTTGGCACTCACCGGCATGCTTGCAGCCACCGCTTGCAGCGACTTTCTGGAAACAAGCTCTCCGTCGGTGGTAGATGCCGACTTCGTATTCTCCAACATGAGAACCGCCCGCGCCGCCATGGACGGTGCCTACGAACAGTGGAGAGACTGTGCACAAAACAAAGTGTTCGGAGACGGACTGTTCTACGCGGTAGACGTTACCGGATCGGACATTGAACGCCATCCGGAACAGTTCACCAACCAACCCGGCAGACACTATCCGGAGAATCTGTATCAGAACGGAACCTACGCAGGGCAGTACGGACTGCTCACCTATCAGAAAGAAGACGATGCGTATGCCAGCCTTTACAGCGTTATCGGCAAGGCAAACACCATCATCACCGCCATCGAGGGCACCAAGACATTCCAATCGCTCATCGATGCCGCCCAACCATCCGAAATAAGCCAGCTCTACGGCGAAGCCATTGCCATGCGTGCCACGGCCTATCGCGAATTGATTCGCAACTTCGGCGACGTTCCTTTCCAAACCAAGTTCGGCGTTCCCGTCAAGGGATTGGCTCCGCGCGACTCCATTTACGACAAGTGTCTCGAAGACCTCATACGGGTGGAACCCGTGATGTACGTCATCGGTCAGGCTCCCAATTTTGCCGCAGCAAACAAAAACTATTTCTCGCGCACCTACGTGCAGGGTCTCATCGGACGCATGGCAATGGAAGCCGCAGGCTATCAGACACGCCGCACCGATTTGGGTACCAACTTCTATAAAGACGGCAAGGGCAATCCGCTCACGTTCGAGCAGAAAGGTACGGAAAACAACAAGGCCGTATATAGCCGCCGTTCCGATTGGCAGAGCTTCTACACCACGGCAAAAACCTACTTCAAGAAGGCACTGGACAACTCCGGTTCTGCCCGCCTGCATCTCACCGACCCGCGCGCAACCGAAAAGAACGGACGTGCTTACGACAACCCCTATCAGTATTTCTTCCAACAGATGATGATGGAAGATGCCGTGTACGCAGACGAATCCATCTATGAATATCCCATGCAGATAGGCGGCGGAAACGATGCTCGCCCCTATTCGTTCGGTCGTGTGTCCAGCGGAGGTAGCCGCAACGCATACCCCTGCAAGGCATACGGACAGGGACGCATAAACCCTGCCTACTACTATGGCATATTCGACCCGCAGGATAAGCGTCGCGACGTAAGCATCACACTTACCGGCAGCACGGGCAAAGGCTACGAAAAACTGATACCCTTTACCCCTAACTCAAAAGCGGAAGGCGGCGGTTTGACAGTGAACAAATGGGATGAAAATCGCCAATCCGAACCGTGGACTAAAGCGCAACGCAAGTCGGGCATCAACGGACCATACATGCGCATGGCAGAAATCTATCTGGGCTATGCGGAAGCATGCGCCGTCTTGGGCGACAATGCCACGGCAACACAATATCTGAAAACCATCCGCGAACGCTCGTTCCCCACAGGAAAAGCACGTACAGACGAGTTCATAACTGCTTGCGGAAGCGTGCTGAATGCAGTAATCGAAGAGCGCGGATTCGAGTTTGCAGGCGAGGGAGACCGTCGCTGGACACTGATACGCACCGGACAGCTCCCCGAAAAGATAAAGAGAATAAAGGAACTTACCCGTGCCATGCTGGACGGATTGAAAGCTGACGGCTACTACACGTTTGAAAACGGCAACACAATCCCTGCATACATCTGGACGAAGATGGTGGATGCAAAAGCCGAATTGGGATTCCGTCTCACCGCCCAATGCCCCGAAGGAGAGGAAGACAATCCGGTGCTGTATCCGGGGTGGCGCGGTCAGAACGACAATTGGGAAAGCTTCGGATGCGACTACAAAGGCAACACCAAGACAAACCTCGCCATCAAGGGACTATTTGAATACATTGCCCCCGAAAGCCAGCAGGCCAAAGACTTGGAAGCCGACGGATATGAAAAAGTAAACTGGGGCGCCGAGCTTCTCATGACCAACGGTACCGTAAGCAACGAGGACGAGTACTACAAATATCTCTTCTACGACTACGACTACCAGAAAGCTCCCATATACCTGTGGCCTTTCACTCCCAACATCTTGAGCACGGGAGGCTTCACAAACGGCTACGGTTTCAAGCAGGAATAAGAACGTACAGTGCATCGACCGCTGTAAAACGAAAGAGAGCCACGTCTAAATCCGGAGACTGATACTATTCAGCCTGCCAATAAGCAATAAAAAACTCGCTTTACATCCGGATTAGACACAAGAAAGACCGCTGCCGGCAGATGAAAAAGTATCTGCCGGCAGCGGTCTTTCTTGTGCTTGGAATGTAGGGACGCGTACAGGCACCCTATTTCTTTCCTGCACTGCCCAACGAATGAATCAGGCGGGTCATACGGTCGATGAATACTTCGGTGGAAATGCCCATCACTTCCGTGTTGATAAAGGGAGAGGTATCGTACTCATCGCCCACCATGGTTTCGGCAAAACGGGTTTCTTCGGGAGAGAGCAGTTTTTCTCCGACAGGTTTGTAGGGATAAGACACTTGACGGATAAGGCTCAGCCAATAGCCCTCTTCCGTGAGGCTGCCGATAATTTCGCTCACGGTTATTTCTTTCTGCCCGAAACGGGGACGCGGCTCGTAATAGTATTCCGGCAAACCGGCAGATTCTTTCTGAAAGAACGGAGAGTTACGCATCAGTTCTTCTCTGGGAATGGTCTTCACCCGCTCATATTCCTCTTTCAATCTCTGTACGTCAATGATGGCAGCCGAACCGTAGTGTGCTATGGTGCGCTCTATGTTCTGATCCATGTAGTAGCGTCCGTTTTGCACGTTCGATCCTTTGCGATGCACGTAAAGAGGCTTTCCCGTTTCCGGATGGATGAAGCGTGGCACCAGTATCTCATCCGGACTGTTCGGCCGACGCTTCCACTTGGATACCTCTTTTTCCGGCAGTTTCTGCGACTCGATGAAACGAATAGCCGCCGGTATACCTGCAAGAAACTTGGTGTCTGCCGTCAGCCGGTAGTACTCCATGAGTTTGTATGCCATGTAGACGGTGGTGGGGACGTTCACGCTGCGGGGCTCGTAAGAGCGGGCGTGTGCCGGTTTCAAGTCGTCCACCGTGTACTGGTCTGCCCAGCCCGAATACGGTTCTCCCTGTTGCAAAAGGATGGCCATGTTCATGGCACGCATCACCGGCTCTTTGAGATGGGCAAGCCCCAACGTCTGGTAGCACTGTATCAGAAAGTCTATGTTCTCGGGAATCACATCGTCGTTCAGCGTAATGAAGGAAGAGTAGTCCGCTTGCCCTTGAAAAGGGTGATCGTACATAAGCGGATAGCGCTGCGGCCACCCTCCCACCGGATATTGACTTTTGAGCACAAAGTCTATTACCTTTTCCAACGGTACACGGTAGGCTGGATCGTACTTCTCCAGATACAGACGCAGAAAGAATTTGGCAGCCTGCATGGTGCCTCCGTCGTCGAAAGTGGCGTTACCATAATAGTGCTGAAACTCTTCCAGTCTCCAAGCACTCTTCCCCACAGTGGCATACCATCTGCGGGTGGCATTCTCGCCGGCAAAGTCGAACATATAGTTCCATCCTCCGCAGGGAAGCTGCCCCCACATCAGTGCACCCGCTATTTTCTCGGCACAGCGGTAGTAATATTCATCGTGCGTGGCATGGTAGGCATCGAGCATCAGATGCCCCACAGCCGGGGTACCGGGAGGCTGTATCCACGCCATGGTGGGTTCGGCTTCCAGCTCGCCCCATCGGCGAGACAAATCGGGAAGGTAGTTCCACACGAATCCTCCTTTGTAGCTAACCACATCCATCATGTATTGCGTGGCGCGCTTCATCGTGCGAAGAATCTGATTGTCGTCTGCCCGTACCACACAGGCAAGGGCTATAAAGATTGCAAACAAACAGTTCTTTTTCATCTGATCATTCTTTTAAGGTTCTATACTTGAAGTTACTGAATCTGGCATACCCGCTACCGGCCGCAAATATTCCCGGCAACACACTCTGAAAATCGTACAACGTGTTGTGATGATAGCCCGAGATGTCCATGCCGTAGGTTTCGCGTTCCCAATGCACACCGTCGTAGCTGTAAGCGCCCGTCACAATGTGACCGTCGTTGCGAACGCGCAGCCATATGCGGCTTACACCGCCTGCGGGATGAGTTCCGCTCGTTCGGGCTTCTCCCTTTCGGTAGCGATAGCGTTTTGCCTTGTCGTATCCCGCACCCATAAAGAAGTCGGCGTTGTAGTAAAGCACAATGCCGGCTGTCACCTCTCCGCTCGTCTCTATCTCCACTTCCACCTCGTAGCGATGCTCTCCCGCCACGAACATCAGCGGAGAGGAATCGGCGGGCGAAGTACCCTCCGCAGCAAGCGTCAGCGTTTTGCCTTCTACCGACAGGCGTTCCGGCTTGTAGGACTTGTAGAACTTCCAGTCCAGCCCGATGCGAAACTCATCCAACCGGGCTTTCCTGTCGGGAAGACGGACGGAACGAAGAGGGGAAGCTATCGGCTTTGCCACATCCACATCGTCTTTTCTGCGAATCCAGCCCTCTTCATCGATGAACACCGGCTCCATCAACGTCTGGCGCCCCAGATTCTGAAAGCCGTTTTCATACGCATGATAAACCACCATCCACTCACCCGCAGGAGTGTCTATGAGCGACCCGTGTCCTTTCGACCACCAGCGTTCTTCTTTGTCGTAGGTGTGCACAAGAGGGTTGTGAGGAGAGTTTTCCCACGGTCCGTTTATGGATGTGGAACGAGCCACCGTAATCATATGACTGGTGGGCGGACCTGCTGTTCCGCCTTCGGCATTCAGGTAATAGTAGTATTTCCCTATCTTTCGCAGTTTGGGACCTTCCAGACAAAAACCCTCCGTCTGCCACTCCACCGGATACGCCCACCCGCCATATACGGTTTCTTCCGTACCGGGCACTACGGACAACCCGTCGGCCGCAAGGCGTACACGCTTGCCCGCACTCATAAAGAGCCAGCGGCTTCCGTCTTCGCCCACCACATGACAGGGGTCTATATTGCCTATCCCCAGATCGATGGGATCGCTCCATTCGCCGTAAGGCGAGTCGGAATAGACCACATAGTTCTTTCTCCGGTTGGGAAATGCCACCGTGAAATAGATGTAGTACTTGCCCTCGTGCTTGCAGATGTCAGGTGCCCACACGGAACCCAGATACGTCCGGAGTGCATAACTGATAGGTTCCCAATGTACCAAATCTTTGGAATGAAACACCGCAAGCCCCGGCTGATAGTCGAAAGCGGAGTGTGTCATGTAGTAGTCTTCGCCCTCGCGCATGATTGTAGGATCCGGATAGTCTCCCCCCAGAACGGGGTTCAGGTAAGTGGTTTGTGCGCAGACATTCAAACCGGGTGCGCACACAAAAAGAAGTAAAAGAAAAAGTTTCTGTGTTTTCATGAGTTCTGTCGATTGGGTTACATCGTAAAGTAAACTCTTTTCCGCCA
The DNA here is from genome assembly GCA_041855205.1 of Bacteroides sp. Lineage (GTDB taxonomy): Bacteria > Bacteroidota > Bacteroidia > Bacteroidales > Bacteroidaceae > Bacteroides. Next base: position 2,771 of record JBHADT010000129.1, on the reverse strand, counting down.
CACATACGTGTAAAAATCATATAAAAAAAGGAGAAAAAGGTAAAAGACAAAAAGAACTTCCTTCTACTTTAATATATTGCTCCGATACTGCCCGGGTGTCTGTCTGGTGTGCGCTTTGAACATACGGTTGAAGTGCGCGATAGACTCGAAACCGCATTCCAACGCTATTTGCGATATATCCATACTTCCCACCGTGAGCAACCGGCAGGCATACCCTACACGCATATCCAGAATGTACTGCAATAGTGTTCTGCCGGTATTCTCTTTGAAGTATCGGCAGAAAGCGCTGGCGTTCATACTCGCCAGTTCGGCTATCTCGTCCAGTTTGATTTTCCGGGTGTAATTGTTATTGATATACGACAGGATTTTATCGATGCGCTTGTCTCCCATAACAGGAAAAGTCTCGTAATAATGAGGACTTGCCATGACCTTTCGCTGTGGTATGGATGACATTTCTTGCAGCAACTCCAACAGCGAAGCGAATTGGCGGAATCCTTTCAACGCAGGAAATCCGGACAGAATACGAGTCAGTCCGGCGGCATATGCTCCGGGAAAGAGGATACCTCGCCCGGCTTCGTAGAGCAGGTTGCTAATCTGAAGCAACTGCGGATAATGCTCAAAAGAATAGCCCATGAAGTTCTGTTCGAACTGCACGATGACCCCTCTTGTACGTAGGGCGGTATCGGACTCCTCGTTCCGTTCAGCGTTTCGCATGTAGTGCGGCAGGTTGCTTCCGAACAGAATCACGTCGCCGGCCCGGAACTGCTCGATGCAATCGCCCACGAAACATTCTCCTTCGCTCTCTTCCACGTACATGATTTCGTACTGGCTGTGAAAATGCCACGGATACGTAAACCGTCTGTAATCGTAATAGCGTGCCTTTATAGGGTTCGATTCCGATATGGGCAACTTCTCATTCATTATCTGTCTCATAGCCTGTAATGCTTTGAATGTGTTAATGTTGGAAACGGGACATACAAATGAATACATGCAAAAATACGCATATTTTCAGCAAATAAACATCAACATGCAATCTTTTCTTATCTCTATCTTTGTTTTCAATAAAATTACTCATCAATATTATACGTAAAGAATATGGAAAAGACATGGCGCTGGTTTGGTAAAAAAGACAAGATTACGCTGGACATGCTCCGGCAAATAGGAGTAGAGGGTATCGTGACCGCTCTACACGATGTACCCAACGGTGAGATTTGGACAGAGGATGCGATTAACGACCTGAAGACGTACATCGAATCGTACGGTTTGCGCTGGTCGGTGGTGGAAAGTCTGCCGGTGTGCGAGGCCATCAAGTATGCCGGTGCAGACCGCGAACGCCTTATCGAGAACTACAAGGTGAGTCTTGCCAACCTCGGCAAGTGTGGCATAAAAACGGTTTGTTACAACTTCATGCCCGTAATAGACTGGATACGCACGGATTTGCAGCACCCTTGGGCAGACGGCTCATCGTCGCTTTACTTCGACCGTATACGTTTTGCATACTTCGACCTGCGCATCCTGCAACGCGAGGGAGCCGAACAGGAATACACAGCCGGGGAGCTTGCCAAGGTGGAGGAACTGGACAAGACTATTACGGAAGCCGAGAAAGACGAGTTGATAGACGCCATCATCGTGAAGACGCAAGGTTTCGTGAACGGAAATATCAAGGAGGGGGATAAAAATCCGGTGGCTATCTTCAAGAAGCTTCTCGCCCAATACAAGGGAATAGACCGCGCCGCGCTGCGCGAAAACATGCGTTACTTCCTTGCCGCCGTGATGCCTGTGTGCGAGGAGTACGGCGTAAATATGTGCGTACACCCCGACGACCCTCCCTTCCAGGTGTTGGGTTTGCCCCGCATCGTGACGAACGAGGAAGACATCAATTGGTTCCTCAACGCGGTGGACAACCCGCACAACGGTCTCACTTTCTGCGCGGGTTCACTGAGCGCGGGCGAGCACAACGACACACGCGAACTCGCGCGTAAGTTCGCCAAACGCACGCACTTCATCCACCTGCGCAGCACGGCTGCCATGCCGGGCGGCAACTTCATCGAGAGTTCACACCTGGAAGGGCGCGGACACCTTATCGACCTGATTCGCATCTTCGAGAAAGAGAACCCTGCACTGCCCATGCGCGTAGACCACGGACGCATGATGTTGGGCGATGAAGACAAGGGTTACAACCCGGGATACTCGTTTCACGGACGCATGTTGGCGCTAGCTCAGGTAGAGGGTATGATGGCGGTGGTGCGTGACGAGCTGAAGAATCAGGCTTGAACCTCTGCGCACGACAAAGAAGAAATGAAAGCATTTTTAGAAAATATTTAAAACAGAGAAGACTATGAACGAACAATTCAGTATTGCCGGCAAAGTGGCTGTCATCACGGGAGCCGGAGGCGTATTAGGCGGAAGCATCGCCAAAAATTTCATGCAACAGGGAGCCAAGGTGGTGGCGGTAGACATCCGTCAGGAACAACTGGACCAACGTGTGGCTGAACTGAAAGCCTACGGAGAAGATGTGATAGGCATCGTGGGCAACGTGCTGGACCTGGACAGCCTCCGCAAACTGGCAGACAGCGTGGTGGAGAAATGGAGTCGTGTGGACATCTTGCTCAACATCGCCGGCGGAAACATGCCGGGCGCCACGTTGCAACCCGATCAGAATTTCTACGACATGGACATCAGCTGCTGGGAGAAGGTGACCAACCTGAACATGAACGGAACCGTGTATCCCTCGCTTGTCCTCAGCAAAGTGATGGCGAAGCAGGGCAAAG
>JBHADT010000128.1:0-6338 GCA_041855205.1 Bacteroides sp. | reverse complement strand
CCCCTGATTGCGATATGATGTCAACCTTTGGCGAAAGAAGAAGAATGGAATCTTCTTTTGTGTCTTTCAAACGGTTGGTAAACAGTGTTTTGTGTGGACTCTGAAAACGCTGTTTTCACCATGCCCGTGTGGTTCCGGGAATGCTCCTGTATGGTTCGAATACCGTGCCCGTGCGGTTCGAGTACCGTGCCTGTGTTCTGTATGCAAGTCTGAATCTCTTTCTTTTATGCGACGTGGGAGGGGCGAGCTGCCGTTCTTGTCGTATCGCCGGATAACCGGTTTGATTTATGGCAGAATAAACTTTGCTTTCGGAGAAAGGGAGTATTAAGAAAAAGAGCCCTATCTTTGTGTTGAAAAATAAAGAAACTCAAGAAAGCATCGAAATGAATCTTGTGATAGACGTGGGAAATACTGCGGCTAAGTTGGCTGTATTTGAAGGTGGAGCACTGCGCGAGGTGTTGTACGACTCTAATCGGACGCTCGAACAGTTACCGGCTTTTTATTTGCGTCACTCTCCCGAACGCGCCATTTGGGCGTCTGTGGTCGATTTACCCGAAGAGGCAAGGGAGCGGTTGGAATCTCTTCCCATCCCGCTCATCCATCTTGATGAACATACCCGGATTCCGGTAGAAAATCTTTACGAAACACCTCATACGCTGGGCTATGATCGCATAGCCGCCGTTGTGGGGGCAGTCGGTCGTTTTCCCGATAGGAATTTGCTTGTTATCGATGTCGGCACGTGTATTACTTATGAATTTGTAGATGCGGGTGCCCGTTATCACGGTGGAAACATCTCTCCGGGTATACAGATGCGTTTTCGCGCGTTGCACGAGTTTACGGGGCGTTTGCCGTTCGTAAAGCGTGAAGGCAGGGAGCTTCCGATGGGAAAAGATACCGATACGGCGATTCGTGCGGGCGTGCTGAAAGGTGTAGAATATGAGATTGGCGGTTACATATTAGAGATGAAATATAAATATCCTGAACTTTTGGTTTTTTTAACGGGAGGGGATGAAATTTCTTTTGATACCAATGTAAAAAATATCATCTTTGCAGACAGATTTCTTGTGCTGAAAGGATTAAACCGAATTTTAGAATATAATAAATGACAAGATATAGACAAACACTTTTTGTGCTTCTGTTGACTTTGTTTTCCGGAGTGGTCTTTGCCCAAAATAACACGAATTCCCCTTATACACGATACGGCTATGGGCAGTTGCTCGAACAAGGTTCTGCCAACAGTAAGGCTATGGGCGGTTTGGCATACGGATTGAGAGACAGGTCTCACATCAATTTTGCCAATCCCGCATCTTATACGGCGGTGGATTCCCTTACCTTTATATTCGATGGCGGAGTGTCTTTGCAGAACACCAACTTCAGTGACGGAACAGTGAAACGGAATGCCAAGAACTCCAGTTTCGATTACATTACCATGCAGTTCCGTTTGTCTCCCCGCATGGCGATGAGTATAGGCTTGCTGCCATATGCGAATGTGGGATATAGTCTGTCCGACTCGCAAGCCAATCAAGCCTATCCCGAATATTCGGCAACGGTAAGCCATACCGGGGAAGGAGGATTGCATCAGGTATATGGAGGTTTCGGATATAAAATATGGAGCAATTTTTCCGTGGGAGCCAATCTTTCCTATTTATGGGGAGATATCACGCATACGCGTGCCGTAACGTTCCCTTCGAATACTTCTGCTTTTCCGGAAACGCGCATACTGAATACGGCCATAAAAAGCTACAAGATAGAGTTGGGAGCGCAATATACGCATCGCTTCGGGAAAAAGCACATGGCAACTTTGGGAGCCGTGTTTTCGCCGGGGCATAATCTTGGAAACGAATCGTACGTGCAGACACAGCTCGGAAGTTCCTCTACCGGAGCCACCATCTCCCAAAAAGATACGGTGCTGACAACCGGTATTCCTGTTAGCTTCGGACTGGGTGCTGCTTATGTGTATGACGACCGTTTGACGGTGGGAGGAGATGTCACCATGCAACAGTGGGGAGACGTAACCTTTATGAACAAGAAAAATTCACTTTGCGATCGTTTGAAGATTGCCGTGGGGGCGGAGTACATTCCGAATCATCAGGGACGTTCCTATCTCTCTCATGTCAAATATCGATTGGGCGCTTACTATGCCAAACCTTATTACAAAATAGATGGCATGCGTGCGGCAACCGAATATGGAGTCACCGCCGGTTTCGGATTGCCTTTGCCTCGGAACCGCTCGCTGTTGAGTATTTCGGCGCAATACGCCAGAACACAGGGGGCTGAGAGCCGTTTTCTTAATGAGAATATACTGCGTGTCTGCGTAGGGGTAACTTTTAATGAACGCTGGTTCTGGAAGCGGAAAGTTGATTAAGTGAGATAACAACAATAAACACTAAAAAAATAGATACAATGAAGATCAAAATGCTGGTGGCTGCCTTGTTCCTCTCAAGCGGGGCAACACATGTTTTTGCACAAGCCGAGGACTGCAACAAGAACAGCAGTATCTCGCATGAAGCCGTGCGGGCAGGAAACTTTAAAGATGCCTATTTGCCGTGGAAAGCCGTCATGGAAGCATGTCCTACGCTAAAGTATTATACTTTTAACGACGGTATCAAAATTCTGACCTCTTTCCTTGAGGAAAATAAAGACAGAAATTCGGCGGATTACAAGAAGTATTTCGACGAATTGATGGAGGTGTACGATTTGAGAATCAAATACACACCTGACTTCATGAAGCGTCTTAGAAATACTCCCACCGTAGGCAATGTGCTGGGTAACAAAGCAATTTCTTATCTGAACTACGCCCCTTCGGTAGATGTTAATCTGGTGTATTCGTGGTTGAAGGAATCGGTGGAAGCGGAGAAAGCAAACTCAAGCGGCGCCGTATTCCATTATTTTCTCGACATGTCGCTTAACCGCCTGAAAGCGGAACCGAATCTCAAGGAAGAGTTCTTCCAAGACTATCTTACCGTGTCGGAATATGCCGACAATGCCGTAGATGCCGAGACGGATGAGACGAAAAAAGAATCATTGCGTAAGGTGAAAGACAACATCGTAGCGATGTTTATCAATAGCGGTACGGCAGACTGCGAATCTCTGCAAAGCATATACGGACCGAAAGTGGAAGCCAATCAGACAGACTCTTCTTTCTTAAAGAAAGCCATTGAGATTCTGAAAGTGATGAGATGTACGGAAAGTGATGCTTACTTCCAGGCGTCGTATTATATGTATAAAATCAATCCTACTGCCGATGCGGCTACGGGATGCGGCTATATGGCGTATAAGAAAGGCGACTACGATGCGGCGGTTAAGTATTTTGATGAGGCTCTCTCGCTTGAGAAAGACAATGTGAGAAAGTCGCAAGTTGCTTATGCCGTGGCAGCTTCGCTGTTCAATGCGAAAAAACTCTCACAATCCAGAAGTTATTTGCAGAAAGCAATCAGTTTCAACGAAAACTATGGAGATGCCTACATTCTGCTTGCGCAGTTGTATGCCTCAAGTCCCAATTGGACGGATGAACCGGCTTTGAATAAATGTACTTACTTTGTCGTAATAGATAAGTTGCAACGTGCCAAGGCGGTAGACCCCTCTGTAGCATCCAGAGCCAATGAACTGATTGCTACGTATGCCCGTCATACTCCCAAAGCAGAGGATTTGTTTATGTTGGGACATAAGGCCGGAGACCGCATCACTGTAGGCGGATGGATTGGAGAAACAACAACCATTCGATAATAGCTTCTGCATGTGATGAAGTTACAACAACGAGGCGGTTGTCTCTTCCGTAAGAGTATGAGCATAACCATTGTCTTAGCGGCAATGGTTATGCTTCTTTTGTTTTCTTCATGTTCGGGGAAAGGAAAAACGCTTGGGGCAGCCATCACGGAACGTGATTCATTGCCGATCATGGAAACCAAAGGGGTAATGAGCTTAATCTCGGATTCCGGAATAACCCGTTATCGCATCCATGCGGAAGAGTGGCAGGTGTTCGATAGAAAAACACCTTCGTACTGGGCATTTGAAAAAGGAGTTTTTCTGGAGAAGTTTGACACTTTGTTCAATGTCGACGCCAGCATCAAAGCAGATACTGCTTACTTCTATGATAAGGAGCGTCTATGGAAGCTGGTGGGAAACGTTGCGATAGAGAATCTCAAAGGTGAGAAATTCGATACCGAACTTCTATATTGGGATCAAAATAAACGTTCGGTTTATTCCGACCGTTTCATACGCATCGAGCAACCTGACCGGATAATTACAGGCCACGGATTCGAGTCTAATGAGCAGATGACGGTTTATGTCATCAAGCAGCCCGAAGGAATCTTCTATGTAGAGGATGATTTTCAGGTTGTCGACAGTATTACACCTTAATTCTATGGAAATATATCTGTATTTGCTTATAACGATGGCGTTCTCAGCCTTTTTTTCAGGAATGGAGATTGCTTTTGTTTCTGTCGATAAATTACGTTTCGAATTGGATAAGCGAGAAGGACCTACGTCACGTATTCTCTCGTATTTTTTTCGTAATCCCAACAACTTTATTTCTACCATGTTGGTGGGAAACAACATCGCATTGGTCATTTACGGTATCCTCATGGCGCAAGTCATTGATGCGTATTTGCTTCGCGGATTGGTGGCGAATGAATTTTGGGAACTATTATTGCAGACCTTTATATCTACGCTTATCATATTGGTTACGGGAGAATTCCTCCCGAAAACTTTGTTTAAAATTAACCCCAATCTGACATTGAGAGTGTGCGCCTTCCCTTTGGCCATATGTTATGTGGTGTTATATCCCATTTCATTGTTGGCCTCTTTGGCCTCGCGCTTCTTTCTGCGTGTTTTTGGTATGAGAATCAATAAGGAAGCATCTGCCAAAGTGTTCGGGAAAGTGGATTTGGATTACTTCGTACAACAAGGTATTGATAATGCTGAAGATGAAGCGAAATTGGATACAGAGGTAAAGATATTTCAAAATGCGTTGGATTTTTCCACTATTAAGATTCGCGATTGTATGGTGCCGCGGACAGAAGTGGTTTCGGTGGGTTTGAGTGCTACGCTTGAAGACTTGAAAAGCCTTTTCGTTGAGTCCGGTATTTCTAAGATTATTGTATACGATGGAAATATAGACAATATAGTAGGGTATATACATTCCTCCGAGATGTTTCGAAATCCTGAAGACTGGCACCGGAACGTGAAAGAAGTGCCCATCGTGCCCGAAACGATGGCGGCACATAAACTGATGAAACTCTTCATGCAACAAAAAAAGACGATCGCTGTGGTAGTGGATGAGTTTGGCGGAACTTCGGGTATAGTCTCTTTGGAGGATTTGGTAGAGGAAATATTTGGAGAAATAGAGGATGAGCACGACAACACATCGTATGTATGTAAACAAATAGGTGAGAACGAGTACATACTTTCCGCACGCCTGGAAATAGAGAAAGTAAATGAACTTTTCGGGCTGAACCTGCCGGAAGAAGATGATTTTCTTACTGTCGGCGGTTTAATCCTTAGCCGGTATCAACGTTTTCCGAAACTTCATGAAGAAGTGATTATAGATAATTTCCGTTTTAAGATTCTCAAAGTTACCGCAACAAAAATAGAACTTGTGCGTTTGCAATTGCTTGGGTAATGCTTGCGGAGAAGCAAAAAAAGAGGGAATAAATGGATGTATATTAGCATTTTTTGTATCTTCGTGCGCTAAAATCGTTAAATAAACAGTTTGAAGAATAAATAATAAACATAAATCAGAATAATAAAATGGCTACATTACAAAACATTCGGTCGAAAGGACCCTTATTGGTGATTGTTATTGGTTTGGCGCTGTTTGCTTTCATTGCGGGAGATGCGTGGAAAGTGCTTCAGCCGCACCAATCGCAAGACGTGGGAGAGGTGAACGGCGAGTCAATCTCCGCTCAGGAATATCAGGCTTTGGTGGAAGAATATACCGAAGTGATAAAATTTTCCGGTGGGATGAACGCTTTGACCGATGAACAAACCAATCAGATAAAAGATGAGGTTTGGAGGAGCTACGTCAACAATAAGCTGATTGAAAACGAAGCGGCGAAGTTGGGGCTGACCGTAACCAAAGAGGAAATTCAATCCATTATCGATGCGGGAGTGCATCCTATGTTGCAGCGTACTCCTTTTCAGAATCCTCAGACCGGAGCTTTCGATAAGGATATGTTGAAGAAATTTCTTGTAGACTATTCTAATTTGAATTCTTCACAAATGCCGGCGCAATACGTCGAGTATTATCAGTCTATGCATAAGTTTTGGACTTTTGTCGAGAAAAGCTTGAAGCAAACCCGTCTGGCTGAAAAATATCGTTCCCTGATAGTGAAATCTTT
>JBHADT010000127.1:0-13411 GCA_041855205.1 Bacteroides sp. | reverse complement strand
TATACCCATTTCATCCATAACCTTTACCGCCATCGGATTAACCTTTTCAGCAGGTTTTGTTCCTGCTGAAAAGACATCCAGTTTATTGTCAAATGATTGCAAAAAGCCATGTGCCATTTGGCTGCGGCAGCTATTTCCTGATAATGAGAAGTGTTTAGTAGCCATTTCTATTATTTTTCTATTGACCACCTGATATTTTACCTGTTATCGTCATCATTCATTTTCTTGATAAGGTTATCTCTCAATGAATCAAGGTATAATGTCCGGCTGTCTTTCCGGTTTCGGATATTCAAATAAATGCGGTAAAACTCTCCGGCATCGGTATTAAAAACATTACAGAAATAATCTATCAATTCTTTAATATCAATATTTCCATAATCAATGCTTCCTTTTGCATATATAGCATAAATCAATTCGACAAGTTCTGTTTTAGTTCCTGTCCAAGTGTGTTTTATACGGGGAAATTTTGAATTATCCATTTCGTTTTCAGGATGCTTTTCAAGTTTTTTAATTCAGCATTGAGATAAATGCGGAGCATCTCATTAGCTAATATTTTAGAAACCTTGTAATCAAAACTGGTAGAAAAATTATTGTCTCTTTCAAAGTAGAAACAATCGACATTCAACTCAATATCGGGCTCTACCCTAAGGAAATAATAACGATCAAGGTGAGTTTTCTCTGTCCTGTAATACTGGTAAAAATCTAAATTTTTATCAAAATAATCTGTTATTCTGTCTAATTCCTTTATAATATAATTTTTCTGTGCCGTATCACTTCCGGTCGGTCGCTTAGTTTCTATTTTATAAATCTCCGAAAAATAGATTAATTTACTGAAAAGTTGGGGTTTGTACTCTTTAAAAAAACATATTTCTTCCTCATCATTTTTGAATTTATAATCGTTCAGTTTCATCTTTAGTTGTTGCATAATTCCTTTTAGCAACAGAACTGCTTTTTTAGCTTTCCTCAGAGATGGTTCTTCTACCAGCTCAATGGCTTCAAGTTGAACATTCACTTTTTCGATTATAGTATTGACATGTTTATTCATAAGGCTATATTTTAGGTACAAACCCCAACAGGGCACAATTAAAATTTCATTTTTAAAATCTTAATAGCGTTCAATATTGCTAATAACGATACTCCAACATCAGCAAATACCGCTTCCCATAGGGTTGCAATACCTCCTGCACCCAGAATCAATACAATTAGTTTTACACCAAAAGCCAGACTTATATTTTGTATAACAATCCGGCGTGTAGCTTTACCTATTGTTATAGCCGTTGCTATCCGGATCGGTTGGTCTGTCTGTATAATGACATCTGCCGTTTCTATGGCAACGTCGCTACCCAGTCCACCCATCGCAATGCCTACATTGCTCATGGCAAGAACAGGAGCATCGTTTATCCCGTCACCCACAAAGGCAATGTTATTACCCGGATCGGATTTCAACTGCTCTACATATTCCACTTTTCCTTCGGGTAGCAGATCACCATGTGCCTGCATGATATTCAATTCCGTGGCAAGCTGTGAAACGATGGCCTGTTTATCTCCTGACAACATTACAATATTTTTGATACCCAACTCGTGTAAAGCATTCACGGCTGTGGCTGCATCCTCTTTCGGAGCATCCGCTACCAGAATATATCCGGCATACGTACCATCGACTGCACATACGACAATCGTTTCGGGTATGGTAGCTAATTCCAGTGGAAACTCTACGTTATTCTTTATCAGCAATTTCGGATTGCCTACCAGAACAACTTTACCATTGATAGAAGCCTGTAAGCCGTGGCCTGCGATTTCGTTGACAACATCCGGCTTAATTACTTCGATATTCTGTTCTTTGGCATATTCTACAATGGCTTTCGCTATGGGATGCGTGCTTTGCGTTTCAATCGAAGCTATCAAGTTCACAAGATCAGTTTCGAGCAAATGATTTGCCGGAATTATCTTTTGCACTTTGAAAACTCCCTGTGTCAGCGTTCCGGTCTTGTCCATCACCACCGTATTTACTTTGGTGATAGCTTCCAGATAGTTACTTCCTTTAAATAGTATTCCGTTCCGGCTTGCCGCTCCGATACCACCAAAATAACCCAATGGAATGCTGATAACCAATGCACAAGGGCAGGATATAACAAGGAATACCAATCCACGATATACCCAATCGTACAGAACAAAGTTGAACGCCGGATTAATAGCAGAGTATACCAGTGGTGCCAACACGATAAGCGCAGCCAATGCCACCACTATCGGGGTATAAATGCGTGCAAACTTTCGGATGAACTGTTCTGCCGGAGCTTTTTTCTCGGTAGCATTCTGCACAAGGTCGAGGATGCGTGCCAGAGCACTCATACCGAAAGACTTGGTAATCTTTATTCGCGAAACGCTGTCGGTAAGTATCATTCCGGCAAATACCTCTTCATTCCTGCGAATGGTTCGGGGAACGCTCTCGCCTGTCAGGGCAGAAGTATTGAACGATGCCGATTCATTCAGCATCACACCGTCCAGTGGTACACGTTCTCCCACCTTAACTTCTACAATATCTCCCACATTTACACTTGCTGCCGATACGGTTTCTGTTTTATCCATCCTGATAACAGTAGCTGTTTCCGGACGGATATCAAGCAGGGCGCTGATGCTCCGTTTGGCACGGTGTAATGCTGCTTCCTGAAAGAGTTCGCCTACGGCATAGAACAACATCACGGCAACGCCTTCGGGGTATTCTCCGATAAAGAACGCCCCGATGGTAGCTATGCTCATTAAAGTAAATTCGCTGAATACGTCTTTCTGCCGAATGGCTTCCCATGCCTCCTTCATTACTGGTAAGCCTACCGGAATGTAAGCGATGATATACCAAGCAAGTTGAATCCACTTATCAGCAAAGAACGATAGTCCGGAAGCGGAGAAGATAATGCCTGCAATCAGCATCACAAAGGATATAGCTGTCCGGATGTAACTTCTTTTCTGCGAGGTTTCCATTTCCTGTTTGTTTTTGTCAACAACACAATTCCCATTATTGCAATTTCCCATAACTATTTTGTTTTACGATTATATCTATACGGTTTACCTATATCCCCATTCAAAAACACAAACGAAGCAAGAGCGAAGAATATTCCAGCTACTAACACTTCTTTGAGTGGCCAGTTGTGGTGGTAAAAACAATGTGTATGCGTACAACGCGAAACATAATACCAGAATAAACAGCCTGCGGTAATGCCAAAGGCTGTACTGGCAAGTATTATCAGCGTTTTAGCCCGTGAACTCAGCTTCTTTTTCTTCGGCTGAGCTGTGGCTTTACTTTTCCTTTTGGTTGCCTTTCTTTTCATGGCGCGTCCCTATTACAGTTCAACGGCTGACAGTTCGGCAAATGCCAACTGATAATCCCTTTCGGCTGCAAGTGTCTGGTTCACATTGTCATAGTACAATCCCATTTCAACCATGTAATCGAGCAGGGATATTTCACCTGCGTCAAGGGCTTTTTTCAAAAGGATGGTATTATTTACGTTTGCCAACGACTGGCGATACTTATCGGCTGTTGTTTTTAACCCCATTGCTTTGGAATACTGTATTTGAAGTTGGCTGTAAAACTGTTGCTTAGTGTCGGCTTCACGGCTTTGGGCAGCGGCTACGGCTGCTTTTGCCTGTTTCACCTGATTTTTGTTTGACCACAACGGTATGGAGATACCCAGCGATACACCCTGATAACGTTGTCCGACAACTTTTTCACTCATGTATCCGGCAGTAAACTTAGGCAGGTTCATGGCTTTACTCAATGAAACCTGTTTTTGGCTTACTTCGATTTCATTGCGCACGTATGCCAGTATGGGGTTTTTATCTTCGGCTTGTACATACCATTCGTCGAAGTTCAACGGAAGCTCACGGTTACCGTAGTCCGAATCATTAAATACCACTTCGATACCTCCGTTTAACCTTTTCAACTGGGCAAAGAGTGCTTCGCGCTCTACTTCCATGCGCGAAATTTCACCCTGTATAGTGGAAAGGTTCAGGTTTACTTTGTTGTATTCCAGTATGCTTACATCGCCCCTATCCATACGGTCTTTATAGCCTTTAGCAATGGTTTGGGCATGCTCCAAACGCAAATAAAGTTCTTTCAGCAGGGAATTGTAATATACCAGCTCGATACAGTATTGTTTGGCTTCAAGCAATATGTTCATGCGGTCGGCTTTGTATTGCCATTCCACAAGGTTGTTTTTACCGTTGGCAAGTCGGCTTTTCATTCCGGTGATGGTGGGTATGTCGAATGTTTGCGACACACTAAAGTCGGTACGGTTGCCAATATCTGTGGGACTTCCCCACAGATAATTGAAGCCTACTTCTGGATCATCAAGGAAAATACCGGTTTTATTTTGCAGCTTGTCCGCTTCGGCTTGTTCGCGGAGAGCTTTCAGGGTGGTATTGTTTTCTTCTATCGAAGACAATACGGGGTTGATATTGTTCTGCGCATTCAGTGTAATGCCTGCGAAGAGTACCAACATGGATATTATGATTGTTTTCATTCTAATTCTAATTTAGTGTTGTTTACTTCAGGTTCGTTGTCACCCAGTACTTCGGATATAGCTACTTTTCTATTTGTTAGCAAATACATAATCGGGATGATAAAGGCATTCAGGAAAGTCGATGTAAGCAATCCGCCCAATATCACCTTTGCCATCGGGCTTTGTATCTCGTTACCCGGCAAGTCACCGCCCAAAGCAAGCGGTATCAGTGCAAGGCCGGAACTGAGTGCAGTCATCAGGATAGGGTTCAGACGATCTAACGAACCAATCATTACCGCTTCGAGTTTGGTATTTCCTTCGTTAACGAGGTCGTTGTACCGTGATATAAGCAACATACCGTTACGTGTGGCTATACCGAAGAGTGATATAAACCCGATGATAGCCGGTATGCTCATAACACCGCTTGTAAAGAAGATGGCAAACACACCACCGATAAGAGCAAGCGGCAGGTTGAGCATGATAACAACGGACTGGTTTACGCTCTTGAACTGAGCAAATAGCAGCAAGAAGATTGCAAGTATGGAGAAGATAGAGGTAATAAGCAGTGTGCGTGATGCTGCCTGTTCGCTCTCAAACTGTCCACCGTATTCAATATGATATCCTTCGGGTAGCACTATCTTTTCGTTTACGATGTCCTGAATATCGTTCACTACGCCACGCAGGTCACGTCCTGAAACGTTGGCTGAAATAACAATTTTACGGGCAACATTTTCCCTGTTGATTGTATTCGGGCCTGTGGAGGATGTTACTTCGGCAATGTTACTCAACGGTATTTTACGCCCGTTGGCGTCAACAATAAGGTTTTTTATCCTTTCGGCTGTTTCGCGGCTATCATCGTTTACTTTCAAGGTAAGGTCAAATGACCTGTTCTCTTCATACACTTGCGACACAACTTCTCCTGCGAGCATAACGTTTACAATCTTCGCAAAGTCGGGTAGTGTAATACCATACTTCGCCATTACTTCCCTTTTGGGTTCTATCTTCAACTGCGGACGTTCTACCTGTTGTTCAACGTTCAGGTCGGCAATGCCATCAATGTCCTGAATGTTTGCTTTTATCTGGTTACCGATAGAAAACATTTTATTCAGGTCGGTTCCGAACAGCTTGATAGCGATGTTGGCACGTGTCCCCGACAGCATAGCGTCTATACGGTGCGATATGGGTGCGCCTATTTCAATATTCACACCCGGCAATACTTTCATTTTTTCGCGTATTTCGGCGAGCACTTCATCTTTGGAACGTTTGTCGAGAATGAACGGCGCTTCGATTTCGGATACGTTTACACCGAGTGCATGTTCATCGAGTTCGGCACGTCCTGTTTTCCGTCCTACGGTTTGTACTTCGGGTATAGAAAGCAGGATGTCTTCTGCTATACGTCCCATCTTGTCGGATTCTTCAAGGGATATACCGGGCATACTGCTGATATTTACGGTAAACGAACCCTCATTGAATGGTGGCAGGAAGCTACGTCCTAATGAGAAGAATATGATTACAGTTACTACCAGTACGGCGCCTGTTCCACCGAGTACCCACTTCTTATGATTGAGTGTCCACCTCAGGGCTTTTTCGTACACGATTTTCAGCTTTCTAACCACGTATGGTTCGCTTTCGGGCTTATCGCCTTTCTTGGGTTTGCCTAACAGGTAGCTACACAATACCGGAGTAAGGGTTAGGGCTACGATGGTAGATGCAATAAGTGCCATGATAAACGCTATTCCCAGCGGTGCGACCATACGGCCTTCCATTCCCGATAGGAAGAACAGAGGCACAAAACTGGCGATAATGATAAGCGTTGAGTTCAAAATCGGCATACGCACTTCTTTGGAAGCATCGAACACGACGTTGAGAACAGCTTTTTGCTGTCCCTTTGGTTTCTGCCTGTTCTCCCGCAATCGCTTGAATACGTTTTCCACATCGACAATGGCATCATCTACGAGCGAGCCGATGGCAATAGCCATACCTCCGAGACTCATGGTATTGATAGTTAATCCCATGAATTTGAGGGAAAGTATGGCAAAGACTAAAGACAAGGGTATGGTCACGAGTGATATAACGGTTGTCCGGGCATTCATCAAGAAGATAACGAGTACAATAACCACGAAAATACCTCCTTCGTACAAGGATTTCTGTACATTGCTGATAGAGCTGTCAATAAAGCGTGCCTGACGGAAGATATCGGTTGTTACTTTAACATCTGCCGGAAGCTGTTTTTGTAAGTCGGCAAGCGAGGCATCGAGTTTATCTGTCAGTTCGAGCGTACTTGTAGCCGGTTGTTTAGTAACGGTTATCAGCACGGCGGCTTTGCCATCGTTGGATGCCATACCCAGCTTCGGGGCTTTATCGCCTATTTTTACTTCGGCAATGTTTTCTATCAGGATAGGAACATCGTTTACTATTTTTATAACAGCTTTCCCTAATGACGGTATTTTATTTGTTGAAAGTACACCACTAATGATAAATTCGTTTCCGTACTCATAAAGTACACCACCTGCGGCGTTCTGATTCATTTCGGTTACTACGTCGATTACTTCATTCAGTCCGACGTTATAATGCTTCATCTTTCCGGGGTCGAGTAAAATCTGGTATTCCTTGATTTCACCACCGAGAACGGTTACCTGTGCAACTCCGCCTGTGGCAAGCAAGCGAGGGCGGATTGTCCAGTCGGCAACTGTACGCAAATCCTGTAAGGAAGTTGAATCGGCGGTTAATCCGATAATCATAAGCTCTCCGAGTATGGACGATTGCGGCCCAAGTGTGGGGTTACCTACGTTGGACGGTAGCTGGTCGTTGACTACGGCTAACTTTTCGGAAACAATCTGACGGGCACGGTAGATGTCGGTTCCCCAATTAAATTCTACCCATACGATAGAAAAGCCGGTAGTGGACGATGAACGCACACGGCGTACATCGGTAGCACCATTCAGTGCGGTTTCGACAGGGAATGTCACAAGTCTTTCGACTTCTTCGGGAGCCATGCCGCGAGCCTCTGTCATCACCACAACGGTGGGTGCATTGAGGTCGGGAAATACATCGACTTCCATGTTGACGGCTGTATAGGTTCCTGCCAGCATAAGTAGCAGGGATGCCACTAAAACAACGATACGGTTGTTCAGCGAGAATTTTATTATCTTGTTCAACATACTGATTCGTATTTTGGGGATTAGTGACTATGTCCTTCGGGCATTACGGAAGAGGTTGCTGCCAGTTTTACCTGATATACGCCTTTGGTAACGACTTTAGCTCCACGTTGCAGACCGGAAAGGATCTGCACTCTTTCACCGTTGTTCTGCCCGAGAGTTACTTCTTGTTTTTTGTATTCTTCGTCGCCTATTTGCAGGTATACGAAGTTAAGTCCCTGTTCTTCGGTAATGGCCGACACAGGAACGGATACTACATTCTCCTGCAAGGTTGAAAGCAGATATACTTCAGTATATGCTCCGGGGATAATGTCGCCCACGTTATCAAACTCGAATGTAACAGGAATATAAAAAGACTGGTCGGTAGATGCTTTTCCGAATGACAAAAGCCGTCCGTTGAGTTCCGAAAGTTTATATACCTGATTGTCGTAAGCAGGCTTAAAGTTAGCACTACTGATGCTTTTCAGGATTTTAAAGTTGTTTTCAGATACTTCGGCGCGTAGCTGCAAACGCCTGTTCTGCGATACGGTTGCAATGGGCTGACCTACTGAAACATATTCGCCCTGTGCAACAAGTCTATTCTTAATATATCCGCCGATAGGGGAAGTTACACTTACGCCCGATGCTGTCATGTTGCCTGCCTGTGCCTGATAAACTGTTTTCGCTGTTTCGTAGCGCAAACGAGCCTGTTCAAAATCCTTAGCGGAAATAATCTGTTCTTTTACCAATGATTCGGCACGTTGGAACTCTTTCTGGGCGGTTTCATATTCAATCCGCGCTTTTACGGACGGGTCGCCTTCCAACAGTTTCTTTGCTGAAATAGTTACAATGGGTTGTCCGGCTTTCACGGCTGTACCGTCTGTTATGGACGGATTGGTAAATGATACAATACCGTTGGATGTAGCTGCAATAACAGCTTCGTCACCTTGCGAGGCTTGTATCTGTCCGCTTGTTTTGATGGAGTTATAAAAGCTGCCGGGTGCAACGGTTTCTGTCTTCAGGTCAACAAGCTGGGCTTGCTGTTTTGTGAAGAGGATTTCGTCGGCGTGACTTTCTCCCTTTGCTTCGGCTTCGTGGTCGTGTCCATCACCTTCGGAATGGTCATGGTCTTTTTCATTCGCATGGTCGTGACCGTCGCCGTCCACATGTTCATGCTTGTCTTCTTTTTCGTTCTCTATTTTTTGATTTGAATTACATCCGGTCAACAACATGGCTGTAACAATGAATAATCCTATAATATACGTTTTCATTTTTTTATTATTATGTTACGGAAGTACGGCACAGGCATTGCTACACAGGCATAGCCCGGCACGCAAATTACCGATACTTCAATTTGAAATAATTGAATTTAATTCTCGAAATTCTGATGTGTAAGAAATAGTACGGCTTATTTTGGACACGCACAGGCACTCAAAACAAGGTACATGGAAATAAATGAAATGCTTAAACGTGTATATAGGGAGGGCCACGCAAACCATTGAAGTGGTTTGCTTCTGCGGATGTGTAGAAAACAATGTACTCGCCGTAATCTGTTCCTGAACCGGAAGCAATGTTGCCGAATGCAAAGTTGTCCGCAGCTAAATAATAGAGTGGGAATAAATGGATGATATGGTTGTCAGTACAAGATGAAACCTTGCATTGGTTTTCTTCATGCGATTGCGGTACAGTATATTCTGCATCGGCTACACAGGTTTCTTTCTGCTGGCTATCGAATGGTATGGTATTATGCGAAGTATGTTCGTCGTTAATGATGTTGTCTTCGTCGCATATCTCAATAATCATGCACGCCAACCCTTCGTGATGGTGGTGGGGTACAACAGTCATTATCAGTAATAGGAGGTTTGATAATGATATAAATGATATGGAAATAAACTTTTTCACTAACGTTTTTTTTTAGCTGGTGCAAATATACAAAGAAATTGAATGCAACTAAGTTGCATTGCGTTTACATTTTCCGCAATAACCTTTAATAACAAAATTTGCGTCTTCCATTTCAATACCATCGGGTAGCTCCAGCTTAGGTACAACCACGTTTTCGAGGCAAAATGCTTTCTGGCAGTAATTACAATAAAAATGTATGTGGGAATCGTCCTGACCGCAATCGCAATTGTCTTGGCATACGGAATATTTCATGGAGCCGGAACCATCGTCGAAATTATGAATGATTTTCTTTTCGTGAAAAAGATTGATGGTACGAAATATAGTAGACTTGTCTATGTCGAGCAAATCTTTTTCAAGATCGCCCAAACTGAATGCACGATTATAACCCAGCATGGCATTTAGTATTAATATGCGTGGCGTTGTGGGCTTGATGCCGTTTGCGTCTAATATGTTTATGACTGAATTATCCATTGTTCAAATTTAAATGATATTTTTAATATGGTAACAAAAAAGAGGTGCAGAAAGTTAATTATCAAAAACAGGTATTTAAAATTGCATTGACATGGATAAACCGCCCTGCTGACCGGTATAGTACGGATAAAAAGCAAGGTTGGTCTTTTTATTTTTATTCTTTCCGCCATTAAATAGCTTATTTTCGACAGTAGGGTATACAATACCGGACTTTGGGCGTTTCTATTTCTCCCTGAATTAAGCCGGCATCTTTCAACTCCTTCAAATGCTGCGAAACGGTTGCTTTGGCAATGGGCAGTTCTTCGTGAATGTCACCGAAGAAGCAACTCTCTTGTTTTGCCAAGAAAGCAAGAATAGCCACCCGTGCCGGATGTCCCATTGCTTTGGCAAACCGAGCAATCCGTTTCTGCTCTGTTGTGTATCGTTTTTCTTTCATTCCAATTCTCCTTTCTTGTTCGCAAAGGTACGAACAATAATTTGAACAGCCAAATACGAGCCAGCTTTTTTCCTGTTCCACAGTTAAGTCATCACACAGAATTTCGGATGAACCAAATAAAACTTCGGAAGAATGAAGTGGAACTTCGGAAGAATGAAATCATAAGTCCGAAAAAATTCCCCATTACTCACTGGATAGTCAAAAATAGTCTCCTTGAATTTTCGAGTTCCTCGTATAGAGACTTAGACGAGATTACTTTATGTAATGCTTCAACTCTGACTGCAAGAACCTAATTACTATCGGTTTCCCATTATTTCCATCTTTATCCTCGGGTGAAATGCGGAGAGTTACTCCTATATATATTTGCTGTCTGAAAGGTATTATTCAAATCAAACAGAGTGATTTATGGAAGCAAATAGCAATGACAATTACGTGCTGGTTTTAGAAGACCGCACCGAGGTAAAGAACCAGCAAGAAGCTGGGAAACTCTCCGTAGTTTCGGGCATCGATGATAAGGGCAAGCTCAAAACAACTGAGCCACTTGAAGCCAACCAAGCGGCATTTCTAAAATTCAACAGCAAGGATGGACTACTGAAGAACTTTATGACCAACTTTCTCAAGCAGTTCAACAACCCTTCCCATTTCGGGCTATACAAGGTGTTGGCGAGCAATGTGGAGCAAGGCGTAGATAACCTGCGTACTCTGCTTCAAAGCCGTGAGACTCCCGAAAGCAAACAGCAGTTGGCAGAGGTCGGTGTACCCTTTGAAGACTATCTGCCACAGCAGAAGAAGAGCACAGCCATTGATGCAGACACGGTAGACTGGAAGATGCTCGACAATCTCGGACTCTCCCGTGAGCGGTTAGAGCAGAGTGGTGAGCTAGAGAAGATGCTCAACTGGCAGAAGAGTAACCTCGTGACCATAGCCATCCCCATAGGAGATACAACTATCTACACAGAGGCTCGCCTTGCCTTCCGCACAGATAATGAGGGCAATATCGGGTTAGCCATACACGCTATGCGTAAAGAGCCACAGCTCGACTATCCCTATATGGGCTACAAGTTCTCACCCGAAGAGAAGGAGCAACTACTCGCAACTGGCAATCTCGGCAAAACCATCGAGGTAACACCCAAGAGCGGAGAGCCTTTTGCAGCCTACGTTTCCATTGATCCGCAAACCAACGAATTGGTCGCCCTCCGTGCCGATCGGGTGAACATTCCCAAGGAAATCAAAGGTGTAACGCTTTCCGATGAACAGTTCAAAGAACTTGTAGAGGGTAAAGCGGTAAAAGTGGAGGGGATGACCGCTAAAAGCGGCAAATCGTTTGACGCTACGCTTCAGGTCAATGCGGAGAAGAAAGGCATCGAGTTCATCTTCGGTGACAGCAAGAGCCTCAAAGAACGTCAGGATCAGCAACAGCAACAAGGGAGACAACAGGGCAAAGCACCTCATAAATTCTGCGGTTTGGAACTATCCGACAAACAGCGTGAAGCCTTGGACGGCGGTCGCACGCTCTATTTGAAGAACATGATCGATAAGGGGGGTAACAGCTTCAATGCCTACGTCCGTATGGACAAGGAGCAGAACCGTCCCCGCTTCTACAAGTGGAATCCCGACAAGAAACAGACCTCCGGCAAGGAAAAGGTGGAAGCGGTGGCGGAAGAGCATAAGACACAAGTGGCGGTCAACAATCACGGCAAGAGCAACGAAGCCACGAAGCATGTGAACGAACCGCTGAAATCCGGACAGACGCAGCCCACCGAGAGCCAAAAGCAGAAGCAGGACGACCAGAAACAAACCCAGAAGTCCCGGGGACGTAAAATGTAACCTCTAATCTCTGACTGAATATGACAACTTGTATTATCGCCGAGAAACCCTCGGTGGCACGTGACATCGCCCGCATCGTTGGGGCAAATAACAAACAGAACGGATACCTGGAGGGTAACGGTTATATCGTTACTTGGGCAATGGGACACCTCATTACCCTTGCCATGCCTGAAGCATACGGGTTCTCAGCATACAAAGCCGAAGACCTGCCCATCCGTCCCCTTCCTTTCCAACTCATCGTTCGTCAAGTACGCAAGGACAAGGAGTATATATCAGATCCTGCGGCATTGAAACAACTAAAAGTAATACGTTCCTGCTTTGACAGGACAGACCGTATTATTGTCGCAACCGATGCAGGGCGAGAGGGAGAGTTAATATTCCGTTGGATTCATCAATACTTGAATTGCCCAAAACCCTTTGACCGTCTTTGGATAAGTTCCCTCACGGACAAAGCTATCCGTGAGGGACTTTCCAACCTCAAACCGGGAAGCAGTTACGATAATCTCTATCACTCCGCCAAAGCAAGAAGCGAAGCCGATTGGCTAGTAGGCATCAATGCAAGTAGAGCCTTGTCCATTGCTCGCAGGGGTGGTTATTCTTTGGGGCGTGTACAAACCCCGACCCTTGCGATGGTCTGCCGTCGGTACATAGAGAATCGTGATTTTGCCTCCGTCCCCTATTGGAAACTATCCGCCATTACGGAGAAAGAGGGAATATCGTTGAAAGCCGTGGGAAATATGGCATTCGACCATGTAGCCAAGGCACAGACTGCTCTCGCTATGCTCCGCAGTCAGAGCCGGCTTACGGTAAAATCGGTCGCAAGAAAGGTGGGCGGCACACCGCCACCACTCTTGTACGACCTTACCGCACTACAAAAAGAGGCTAACAGAAACCACGGCTTTTCTGCCGATAAAACCCTCTCCATTGCCCAGAGTCTTTACGAGAAGAAAATCACGACCTATCCCCGCACAGGCAGTCGATACATCAGCGAGGATGTCTTTGAGGAAGTACCCGCCCTGCTCCGCAAGATAGGTGAAACACTTCCGACTCCGCTTAACCACCATTCGGTAGATAACGCAAAGATAACCGACCACCACGCCATCATCCCCACGGGAGAAACACCACAGGGCTTATCGGCAGACGAG
>JBHADT010000126.1:0-8089 GCA_041855205.1 Bacteroides sp. | reverse complement strand
CCCTCAAAGGGTCGAGAACCTGTTCGACCAGCGACCTGAGGTTGGCGACATGCTCTTTGCTGCAACGATTGTTTATTCCGAGCCTTGCGGCTGTATGGCTTCGGCAAAGCTCCGCGACGGTAAAGTATTTCATTTGGGTTCCTCCTGTTTGTTACGGCGGAAAGCCCGTATCTGATAACGGTAATCGACCCCGAACAGCGCGCCGGCAAAGGTGCTTACCTCACCGAAAGCAATCAGCACGGAGTTATGTATCTCTCCTCTGGGGGAGACCCAGAATCCGCAAAAGATAAGCACCATGCCTGCAACGGTAAGGAAGACTGCAACACTTAGTTGGATGGATAATTTATTCTTCATGGCTTTCGTTTTTACTTCCAAAATTAGAATCAGGTCATCACTCCCGAAAGGACGGTTTTACGCCGAACAAATCGGCTGAGGATGTGGAAAAAAGCAGCGTCCACCCGATGGACTTGAACTCCGGGGCTACAAAGGGGATTATCTCATGATCGGCGGAGATGCTCTCCATCCACAGCTCCCTTCTGGAACGGGATTCCCTGATGAGCTGCCTGCGTACGGAGGAGAGCATCGACAAGGTGATGTCGGAGACGATGGCAATCTCGACGGTGTCAGCGATATCGCTGACTTTCATGGCAACGGTAATGGCTATCTTCTGACGGTCGGTGATGGAATTTCGGGTATCGCGCGAAGAGGTGATCTCACCGAAGTCGACAAACAAGAATGAGCCGGTTATGCTATCTATTCGCTTCTTGACATCCTCGTAGGATTGCCCGAACACATAGCTCTCAATCTCCGGCACCAATGCGCCGGAAAGCCCGTGAACATATTCCATCAGCCCCTCGTAGGGAGCGAACGTGCTCGACCCGTTGGCGAACATGGAGAGTACACCTTCCTTGCGAGGATAGCGTGCGAAGTATTTGAACAGTTCCAGTATCATAGTATCTGATTGATTATATTGATAGGCAGTCCGGTTTCTTTGGCTATGTTGATTTTTTCCATCTTGGCGGCATGCAGGCTTCTTACGGTATCGATAAGCTTCTTACGCATGAGAATCAGATATTGCATAAGGCTCATCCTCTCCACCTTGTCGATGTCGCCGAGCCCGTCGGCACTCAAGTTGTACAGAGATTCGAGCGGACCGGTGGAAATGGCAGACGGCCGGTCCGCCGTCGTCTCCGTAAGCAACCTGAATTCCGTTCGGGTAAACAGATAATTGACAAACGACTGGAAGTTGAACGCTATCGCCGCCAGCTCCGTCTCAGGAACCTTGACAAATGAGACGGCCAAGGCATGTGCCCTAATGGAAGAATAGGGTTCGGGACAATATAGAATGGCTGCCAGCAACGGAAGCTGTTCCACGGGACAACCGATCAGGCTGCGCGCCTGGATGAACTGAAGTGCGGTGAGCGAACAGGTGAGGTGGTTGAATGAGGTGTCTATTTTATATCCTGCGTACAGTTCATCTTCCGCTTCTATAACCGGTACAAGCTGCTTGCAGAAGCATGAGTCTACTACATATCGGTAATCCAGACGCTCCAGATACCGGGAGATCCCGATGCCATACAAGCGGTTCGGCGGTAATCGCTTGCAAAGTTTTCGGGTTTCCGCATCCAATTCCTGAAGGGCGGCATCCCTGTCGGGATATTCAATGAGAAAAGGGAACGTGACCTGTCCCGCCAGCCATGCGAGATTCTCCAACGCCTGGCTGTCCTTGATTTTTCCCGGATTCCACCCCATGGAGCGGCATACGTGATTAACGCGAACCATAGCCAACGGAAGCTCCCCCCGAGCCATAAGCTGGATGTCTCGTACCAACTCGATGTAAGACACCTCAGAGAGTTCTTCCCATGCGTTGGGGATGCGGTAGGTCTCCCCCTTGACAGTAAATTGTATGAATCGTTCCATCATGGCATCAGGTATATTTTATCGTCTTCTCTACTAAAGGAGGTTTCCGTATCCACTATTTCGCTTTTATCGGATGAGAGGAGCAGGTCTATATCTCGCAAGGCGCTGCGGACCTCTTCCTGCAGCGAATCGGCCAGAGCAAGCATGTATTGTTGCTCTTGCATGCCAGAACGCGTCACCTTGGAGTCTTCGAATAGCCCGCGTATGGTGGAAGGGAACTCAAGCAGGTCGAAGCGTCGCAAGGCGATGACAACGGTCTGTTTGGCAAGGCAACGAAGCAGCAAGGGGATGATGTCATCCCTTTCCCCGGCACGGATGAAGTAAGCGGCAAGCCCGTTATCCAGCGCCTCCCTTTGCAGGGATAGCGTGCGGAAGAAAAACAGATAAGAGAGGTCGATGGGATACAGCGCATCGAATTCCTCCGTAGTCTTGATTCTCAGTTCTTTAAGCATCCGGTTATACCGCGTGTGCGTCCATGCTTCAGAGGTCTCGCCGGATGAAAGCAACTGGATGAGTGTATCCATCGCGTTGTAGTAATTATCGATATAAGCCCTTCGCATCGCTTCCTGCTCGTGTTTATAGATATCGATCTCCGATTTTCTGCGGGATATCACATCGAATATCATCTGCTTACCCAGGGTGAGATTGGCAAGAGCGGATCGCAACGCCTCCTTTCGTTCGCCTTCGGTGGCAGCCACTTCGTCATACACCTCCCTGGAAAGGATGATGACTATCTGCTTTCTTGCCGACATGGCGGAAGAATTCAGTTCCTGAAAGTGTATATTGCTCTCCGCGTAAGGTGAATACTTACGGAATTCCGCTACGTTCTGAAATAATTCGTTGAGTATCATGACTGCTGTTGGTTAAGTCGATCTTTGGGAGAAACATCTTCATGACGCACCGGCACCTCGCGGTAAAAGCCTATCCGGTAACCGAGCGCGTATAATTTCGGGAAATTTACCTCCATAACTTGATTAAATGGTTCAGAGCAGATCTCGTCTTCCGAGGATAACGACATTATATAGATAAGGTAATTGTAATATGCGTCCGCTCCGGACTTGGATATGACACCGTCTTTACTCACACTGGATATCGAAGAGTCGAGCCCCACGCTGGAGAGCAATACTTCATCCGATCGCTTGTCGTAAGCAATCAGCGCGTCGATATACTCTTTGTACTTGAGGTCTACCGTCTCTATCTTCCATCTCTCCTCTTCTCCCTTGCTGTTCTTGAAGCTTATGGTGGCATAGGCTTTCCCCTGGTTATCCTGTCCGGAGAGATAACGCGATATTTTCCTCAATTCTGCTTGAAGGTGACGGATAACCAGGGACTCGCAGAATTCCGTACCTATCTCGATATTGTTGTACATCAGAAGTTTCTTGCCCTCTTTCTGGCGTTTTTTGTTTTCCGCACAGAGCTTATCTATCTGAGTACGTTTTGACTCTATCCAGGCATTGGGTATTACAATGTGAATCTTTGCCGCGAGTGAGTTACGAAGGAAAGAGTTGATGTAGTCTGCCGTGTCGTTGGATCCTTTGATATAGGCGCGCGTTCCTTGGTGTGTCTCATTCACGCCATAGAAATCATCGACAGATTTCTCCCGATGATGAGAGATGGCTGCATACCGGTAGGTGGACAACTCCGTGATGTTGAATTTGGGATATACGTGAAAAGTGGAAGTACCGTATCCCCAGCGTCCGACGGCTATGTGGCGGAAGTCCTTATAATATACCATATCGGTGGCAACATTCTTCTTGGTGGTTGCCAGCCGGCAGTGAGTGTTCTCCATGGCTTCCAATCCGGCAACGGGTAAGAACCCGCGTTCTTTTCCTTCCGTAAATCTCCATTTCACGAAGAAATCGCGGAAATAGTAGAAGTTCTTAATCAATGCCTTGGCGAACTCCTTATGGTTGGATTCAATGCCACGGGTATTCCAACTCTCCAGCCACTCTTCCACTTCGGGGCACGCGATCCATTCTTTTCTCAGTTTCCCGTCCACAATCTGAGGTATATATACTTTGGGACCATGCCCATAAAGCATATTCACCTGCTTGGTGATGAGCCTGGGAAGCAACCGGTTCTTCTTAATGTCCGAAGCAATCTCCTCGCATTTCCTGTTGTTGAAACCCCGGCTGCACACCTGAAATCCCTGTATGTTCATCCATTGGAGTTCGGAAGATGTATCCTGAATCTGAGACGGGAAGAGTGGGTCTTCTGCGGATAGTGCCATTGCCGGGTGATCGCCTATCTGGAAGGATATTACATTCTCTTCATCGAGATAACACCCGTAATCGCCTATCATTTTAAGGTTGCTCTTGCTCATAGCCAATCTATTTTATGCAGTTTAAATCCATCTTGCGGAAAGCCCATATAACGTATCAATATCCGGTAGCACATTTTGGGCTCTCCGTTTGCATCTGTAAACAGGAGAAAATTCTCACCATCAATGCTGAATCGTTCTTCAGGGAGCTGAGTGCGCCAACGGCATCCCTCTTTCACGGTCAATCTGGGTATTGCCTCTCCTTTACTTCTTGAACAAGGGAAAAAGACAACCGTAAAGCACCCGTCCGGGAGTTTGGATATCTCTCTTGCCCATTGCATTGCCTGTATACCTGTCATAGCTGTCTCCATGCCCCAAAAGTAGAGGAGAAAGTCTTTCTTCCAAAGGACGATTCATCCCATTAATCTGCGTTTTCCTATTTTCGCCCGGACTAAAAAAGGGGTTGTCATATTTCAAGGGACAAAAGGGGGTCGATGCACCTCACATGGCATATCCAGCGGTGCGTGGGGGTTAAGCGTATACGTTTCTTAGTCTCTTTCTTTTTTGTGTGGCTAAAACATTATATGTCAATCATTTAAATTTATTTCTTATGTCAAAAATGTTCATTATTATCCTTGTGAACTCTCTTTTTTATATTACACAAAGCATTATATATTGATGTTGTCGGGTAGATTATCCGGTATTGAGGATAATTCGCTAAGTACTTTATCTCCATAACGCCCAAAAAGTAGGTATATGAGTGCACTGGGTAACTGTGTGGTCAACCCGGCTTGTTTATGTAAGGGTACTTTGCGTTCGGAAGTTTTATCAAGTTCGATTCGTCCTTCCGTTTTTTTCAAAGGGGAAAGCACAATGGCGCTGCAAAGGTTCTTGCATTCATTCTCGTCGATAAGTACTTCCGGCAGGAGATTGCTTCTCCCGCCGAAAAGCAGGAGCAGCAGCTTGAATTGCTGCCAATGGTAGACAGTGGGTTGCCCCTCGTTCATCAACTCGACCTCGAAACCATAGCTTTCCAATTCGCGTTTTAATGTGCGGGCGTCGGTGGTGATTTGTTCCAGTTCTTCACGACGTTTGTTGCCGGCGCGGTCATGATAAAGAATGATGCGCTTGTTTTCGGCATCCGCACCGAAGAACTCATGGAATTGGCGCGCAAGTTCAGGCTGCTCTTCGGGATAGCAACAATAGAATTCTTTGATGACACGCAGTAGACTGCCATATTTCTTTTCCTGAGCAACGACCAAAGAAGAGAAGTGTCCGGGGTCGTAACCTACCAGCAGTTCATCGCGCTTGCTGTAGTGTTTGAGATAACGTGCGGAAAGCAGGAAGTAATCCTTAAGATCCAGACGCATGATGGCGTCGTAGATGTAGCTGTCGGAGAACTGATGGCGCTCCTTATCGAAGTTGGCGAAAAACTTGTTCACGACTTCTTTGTGGCGGATGGCGCAAATGGAGGTCAGGAATTCGTCGATGTCCAATGTTTCGAGCTGGGTTTTGAAGAATTTGGGACCGAGAATATCTTTATTGCAAAACGAGCTGGCACGGATGTAGAGTGTAGCGTTGCGACGCATGTCTGCCAGGCGCGGTTGCCACAAGGCTATCACTCTTTCCTGTTTGATGATATCCAACCGGATGCGCTCCAGCTCAACCGGATTGGTGGTGTTTTTCTGCTCAGCCTGCAGTTTGTACTTCAAATAGATCGCTTTATTCAGATGAAGGGAGACCGTGGAGATTTCTTCGATAAGTCTGTGGTCTACCAGCTTCTCGTATTCTTCAAACCAGTCGTCCTCGCCGAGTACCACACGTGCGGTATCCGATACTCCGGTGATGCCTTGGTAATAGGGTGAACGGCGTATTTCCGCACCGGCACCACGCAGTGAAGGGAAAAGGCGTGTCTTGAGTTTCTCGCCTTTATTATGCTTCATCTCTTCGATAATAGCATGTACCGCCGAGCGTCCGGCTACGGATTCAGGCTGGTCTGAACTCACCAGCTGGATGTGATGTCCATCCCGAAAAACCACACTGTGCTTCGGGTAGGAAATGGGGTATCTCGGACGACGGAAATGGGAGGGCAGGCGTGCCTCTCCCACCACGTAATCAATGCCGTATTCAAGCATGGGTCGCACCCGACCTTCCACTGTCACTTGCTTGGAGAAATAGGCTTGAAGATTGGGCCATACGTTTGTCATCAGGGCAACGTAGGTTTTATGTACCAGAAAGGAGAGTTCTCCAGGCATATCGTTTGCCACACGAATTATTCTTGGTCCGGTGATGCCTTCCGTCTTGCCACCGGCACGTGCCACCTCGGCGTACAGATTATTCGGGTCGATGATGTTGGCAAGCATCTGCATCTGATTCATGTAATATTCCTCGAAAGTTTCCATGCCTATTCTTCTTTATTCAGTTCTTCGTATTCTGCTTCTTCGATATCCGCATCGCGCAGTAATCTCTTTTTCTCCGCACGCTCGATAGGCAGGTTCTCAATCAGATTCAAATAGAATCCCTTATTGTGTTTTGCCGCAATCTCCTTAAGCGAGGCATTGGCATATCCAAGATCCTTGGGAGTGATATTGGGAGATATGAGGAATACGATACCCAGGTCGCGGTCCGCTTCGGCTATCTCTGCAGCCCGCCGGCGACACTCAAGTGCCGCCTGATAACATTTTCCCTGCGTCTTGTAGTCTCCCGCTGCCGCGCACAGTTTAGCCAGGTCTTCGAACTTGTCGGCATAATTGCTCTCCCATATCTTGATAGATACGTTATTATCGATATTGAAGTAGTTGATTGCTGCGTAGATACGAGCCTTACAAGTACGTTCGTCGATATTTATGTGCTGCTGCGCATTGATACGCTGCCGGAGTTGCTTGGACGCCCTCGTAATGTTACGTTCATACTCGTATATCTCTGCAGCCCATTGCAGCTGCTTTAGGAAGCGTTGCACATCGCCCGGAATTCCATCGCACTTTCCCGTGGTGAGGAAGGCTGATATCATGTCCGGATGTATCTTATCAAGAATGTCAAGTTTGGTCATATTCCGAATAGTTGGTGACGCAGGTCTTTTATTGTACGTTCTTCTTTACGGGTTTCCAGCGTTTCAATGGCATCAATATCTCCGGATTCGGCTTTCTTAGCCAGTTCGGCATCAATATTATATTCACCCAATGCACTGCCATTGTGGTAGGCATCATAGTAGACATCCCCGGGAATCGTCAGCCGAAGCAAGAGCGCAAGTTTCTTTTTTCCCCGAAGCCTCAGGAGCGTACATATTCGTGCCGGAGTATACCCAAGGGCGCCAAACGTACGTACCTGAGGGATATATTCTTCACCGATAAGTATGGCTGTATCCACCTCGGAGGTAGGCGTGAGGTTCTTATTCATTGCAGGAGAGCTTTGGTTTCTTCAACAGATAACACTTTACACTCCCGATATACCTGTACGGGTTGTTCCGGGAACATAGCCATATACCGATGAATGGTTGCCGCGACATAGCGCGGGTCGATTTCCATGGCACGGCAACGGCGGTCGATCTGCTGACATGCCATGAGCGTGGAACCGGAGCCGGAAAAGAAATCTATCACCGTTTGCCCGGGAGTGCTTGAGTTGGATATGGGATAAGCCATCAGTGCTATCGGCTTCATGGTGGGATGGATGGCATTCCGCTGCGGTTTATCGAAGTTCCATACCGTGGTTTGCTTGCGATCGGCATTCCAGAAGTGCGCAGCACCGGGTTTCCAACCATATAGGCAGGGCTCATGCTGCCACTGGTAGTCTTGACGTCCCATTACCATTGAGTTCTTGACCCACACACAGCACTGCGCCAGTTTGAACCCCGCCAGGCGTAGCGCAGAACGAAAGTTCTCTCCTTCGCTGTCGGCATGGAAAACATAGTAT
>JBHADT010000125.1:0-17625 GCA_041855205.1 Bacteroides sp. | reverse complement strand
GGGACTAACATATGCTAATATTTCGAGAAGCAATCTTATTTTTTGAAAAAGTCTTGTACTTTCTCATTAAGCACCATCTGTTCATCAAAGACATAAGCACCCGTTTTCGGAGATTTTACCATCTTGATAACTTTCGTATAAGAACGACCCTCTTTGGAGCCATCATGCAAACTTGCTACTGTTTTCTTTGCCATGGTCTATATTATTTTATTTCCTTATGCACTGTCACTCGCTTCAGGATTGGGTTGTATTTTTTCAATTCCAATCTTTCAGTCGTATTTTTTCTATTCTTCGTAGTGATGTAACGAGAAGTTCCCGGCATACCACTATCCTTATGCTCCGTACATTCCAATATCACCTGTACTCTATTACCTTTTGCTTTTTTAGCCATAATCTTAATCTCCTCTCGAAACTTTATCCTATCACTTTAATTGTTTTCCAATCGCAATATCCTTTTGCCACTGCATCATTCAAGGCTGCATCCAAACCTTTCTTATTAATCACACGCAAACCGGCCGCACAAAGGTTTAAGCTAATCCAGCAATCTTGCTCTACATAATAAAATTTCTTGTGAAACAAGTTCAATTCAAAAGTTCTTTTCGTTCTTCTCTTTGAGTGTGAGACATTATTGCCAACCATGGCTTTCTTTCCGGTAATTTGACAAATCTTCGACATTTCTATCTTATTTTTATAGTTTTTATCTTTATTCCTTTGAAACAGAGCGCAAAGTAAGTACTTTTATCTATAACACGCAAGTTTTTCATCAAAAATAATTTCCCCTCCACTATCTCCTTTTCCCGATTTCAGCGATACGATCAAGTCTCTAAGCACAGTCAGTGCGGTTTGAACACTTCGCTCTATATTCGCACGCCTCCCCTCATCTCCTTCTTGCTTACAAACCACTGTTTTCCCTTTATAAGTAACTGCTATCCAAACAAGACCTAAAGGTTTTTCTTTAGTTCCACCTCCCGGTCCTGCAATCCCGGAAACAGCTATCGCCGCATCCGTCCGCAATTTTCTTCTCACCCCACATACCATTTCAACCACCGTCTCTCTGCTAACCGCCCCATAAACATCCAACGTCTGTCCGGAAACTCCAAGCAGTAATCTCTTTATTTCATCCGAATAAGCAATAATACCCCCTCTAAAATAGGTCGAACTTCCCGGTACAGAAGTAATCAAAGCCGCAATAGAGCCTCCAGTACAGCTTTCGGCAACGGCCAAAGACGCCGATTCTTTCCTTAAAAGTTCTCCTATCTCAAATTCAACTCCCATATCAATCAAAATTTACAACGAAACCCTTGAAAAGGCCGGCGCATCCATTCTACAAAAATCCCTATCCAAATACTTAAAGTAACCGGCAACAGCAATCATCGCCGCATTATCCGTTGTGTAGCTGAATTTAGGGATATATACATTCCATCCATACTTCCCGGCATGTTCATGAAATGCCTGACGCAAGCCGTTATTCGCCGACACACCACCTGCCACAGCTATTTCTTTTATACCATACATTTTAGCTGCCCTGCGCAGTTTTTCCATCAATATTTCCACAATAGTCGCTTCAAGAGAAGCAGCCAAATCTGCTTTATTATGCTCAATAAAGTCCGGATCATTCTGCATCCATGCACGCAAAGAATAGAGAAAGGATGTTTTCAATCCGCTAAAGCTATAATTCAAACCAGTAATATGAGGTTTACTAAAAGTAAAAGCCTTAGGATTCCCCTGCCGTGCCAGCCTATCAATGATAGGTCCTCCCGGATACCCCAGCCCCATGACTTTTGAACATTTATCAATAGCTTCACCCGCAGCATCATCTATCGTCTGTCCCAGAATTTCCATCCGGTTATATGCTTTTACAAGGATAATTTGCGAATTTCCTCCCGAAACCAATAAACATAAGAATGGGAAATCAGGATGTTTTTCCTCTTCTCCCTCCGTTTTAATAAAATGAGCCAGCACATGCCCCGTCAGGTGATTCACATCTATCAAAGGAATGTTCAGAGAACGGGCAAAACCCTTGGCAAATGAAACTCCCACCAACAGAGAGCCCATTAATCCGGGACCTCTAGTGAAAGCCACTGCACTTAGCTGTTCTTTTAGAATTCCAGCCCGCTTCATTGCTTCGTGTACAACAGGAACAATATTCTGTTGATGAGCACGCGAGGCAAGCTCAGGCACAACCCCTCCATAAGCTTCATGAACAGTTTGCCCGGCAATCACGTTAGACAACAAATATCCATCTTTTATAACAGCTGCCGAGGTATCATCGCATGAGCTTTCTATTCCTAATATTATCGTACTCATATCGTTTATTAACGTTTTAAAGCCACAAAAGTAATGATAAAGTAGAATTGATATGTAATATTCATTATTTTTGTTCGCTAAATTAAGACTTAATATTGATTGAAGAACCTAAGACAAACAGTCCGTTGGATACTTGGCATCATCCTGATCGCATATATTGGGATTATCTCCATGTTGAATATTCCTTACATTCAGCATAAAGTGTCTGTTTTGCTATCAACACAACTATCCAAGACTCTCAATTCGGAACTTACTATAAAAAAAGTCAGCCTCGGTATTCTGAACCGTGTTATTATCGATGATCTAGTGCTTAACGATCAGTCGAATGAAGAAATGCTAAGAATCTCCCGTTTGTCTGCCAAGTTGGATATATTGCCATTATTGAGAGGAAGAGTTTCTATAAGTACGGTTCAATTATTCGGTTTTCATGTCAACCTTTATCAAGACAGTCTACAGAAAGCTTCTAACTTGCAGTTTCTGATAGACGCCCTATCCTCTCCCAATAATACAAAGAGACCAAACGACATAGATATCCGGATTAACTCACTATTAGCACGCCGGGGAAAACTATCATACCATGTACTATCTGAATTGCAGACTCCCGGAATATTCAACGCGCACCATTTAGAACTGAATCATATCGGAGCAAACATCTCATTAAAGGCACTGCGAAAAGATTCTATCAATGCTGCAATCAAAAGACTAAGCGTAACCGACTCTCACTCTGGATTCACATTAAAGAGACTAGATCTGAAGCTCAGGGCCAACAACCGCGAAATGAACATCGAAAATTTCCGGATAGCATTGCCTCATTCAGAACTCTCAATGGATACCATTCGATTGCAATATCATAATTTAGAAGAATTAAAGACTTTAAGTGAAAACATGGTTTTTTCTTTTCACTTATTACCTTCAAATATAACTCCTACAGATTTGGCTGCGTTTGTTCCGGCACTCAAACCTTTCAAAGAGAATGTGGAAATCGAAATAAAAGCAAATGGCAACATCAATCAACTGAATTGTTCTCATTTTTCCGTTACATCCCAACCTCATTTTCACCTACGGGGAAATGTGGAACTGCAAGATTTACTCCATCCCAAAAGTACTTATATCTACGGAAACCTCTCAACTTTATATGCGGACTCCAAAGGAATCTCTTTTCTGCTACGAAATCTTGCTCCCTCACATAAAGGCTTTCCCTCGCTCTTACAACGTTTAAATAATATTTCATTCAAAGGAGAAATTTCCGGTTATTTTAGTGATATGGTTGCTTACGGACTGGTAAGTAGCGATTTAGGCAATATCCGGACAGATATAAAAATCAGTTCGAATAGAGAATCCGGACTTTTCTCATACTCCGGAGAAATAAAAACGGCCAATCTTAAATTAGGAGATATTTTATCAGACAATAAGATAGGAGAAACAACCTTTAATTTGGAAGTCAAAGGAGAACATGGCGTAAACAAAGCTCCTGAAGTGTATCTCAAAGGTTTGGTTTCCTTTATAGAGTATAACAATTACACCTACGAAAACATAACTTTAGATGGTAAATATCAGCAAGGAGGATTTGATGGTAAAATCACCTTGACCGACCAAAACGGTTCCATTGATATAGACGGTAATCTCAACACCTCCACCCACCCTCCTACTTTCAACTTCTCAGCGAATATAAATAAGGTAAGGCCTCACGATCTGCATCTGAGTAAGGTTCATGAGGATTCTGAGATTTCACTAAAGTTAAAGGCAAACTTCTCCGGCAGTTCTGTTGATGATATGAACGGTGAAGTTAATATAGACAGTCTGAATCTAAAAACCACGGAGAAAGAATACTTTCTCGATAATCTGAAGGTCATTGCCTCCCAAGCCGATGGTGGTCAAAAAAGACTTATCATTCAATCCGATATTCTGCAAGCCTCTGTCACAGGAAATTACTCATACCAAACTCTTCCTGAGAGTTTCTTTCATATTCTTCGCAATTACATTTCCGATTTTTCAGGAACGAATAAACAAAACAATCAAACGAAAAATAACTTTACG
Source organism: Bacteroides sp. (assembly GCA_041855205.1). Taxonomy (GTDB): domain Bacteria; phylum Bacteroidota; class Bacteroidia; order Bacteroidales; family Bacteroidaceae; genus Bacteroides. Next base: position 13,281 of record JBHADT010000125.1, on the reverse strand, counting down.
TTCGATATAAATATCTTCAACACGGATTTGCCCGCCGCGCTTTTCAATCTCCCACTGCACATCCACACCCATTCCGTCATCAAAGGATATTTCAACGACGATGCACAACGTTTGCGAATCGAAGGGTACTTTCCTCGCATCCGCTACAAAGACAGGTTGATAGAATCCGGTGTATTGCTATGTGAAAATCCCAATAACGAATTCCACACCCGACTCAGGTTCAATAATCGAGAAAATAGCGGAGACATCAGTATATCATTAGACGTACATGCTAAGGAGAATCGTTTAAAAACGATATTGAATTGGGGAAACAGTGGTCAGCAAACATATAGCGGCAGACTGGCATCCACTTGCTTATTTATCAGAGATACACATACCGAGAAATCTCAAAAACGAACGCTACATACACAGAAACTCCCATTAAAAGCCATCATAGATATAGAGCACACACACGCTATTCTCAACGATACGCTTTGGGAAGTCCACCCCTCGCGAATCGTGATCGATTCGGGGAAAGTACATATCGATAACTTCCGCTTCGGGAGTCATGACAGGTATCTTCGAGTCAACGGCACCGCTTCCGCTTCTCTGCAAGATACGGTAAAATTAGACCTGAAGGGCATTAATATAGGATATGTGTTCGATATTGCCGATCTGGGCATTACCTTTCAGGGAGAAGCTACCGGTAGTGGTTTTGCTTGTAATGTAATGAATAAGCCTGTCATGCACACCGATCTGTATATCAATAACTTCGGAATATTCGATGGACCTTTGGGAGAGGCTAAGATACACGGAGAATGGCATAACGAGAACGAAGGAATTTATTTGGACGCTAAAATACGAGAACGAAGTCCAGGTCACGAAAGAATACAGCCACCACTTACTAATGAGGAATTTCTTTCCGGAAAAGATAGGGCAAAAGATATTGCACGCACGCATGTACACGGTTACATCTATCCGCTAAAGCCCAAAAGTGCCCTTGATTTACAAATAGATGCCGATAATACGAATCTGAAATTCATAGAAACCTTCATGACCGACATCACTCCGGATTTCAATGGGAGAGCCAGCGGAAACATACACTTCTACGGAGGTTTTAAATCGCTGACAATGGATGGGAAAGTATCCGGAGACGCATCCATACAGATAGATATACTCAACACCACTCTCTTTATCAAAGACAGCATATTAGTTGAACCGGGGGGATTGACATTCCGCAACAACCGCATACTCGATACTCAGGGGAAAGAGGGGCGTCTCAATGGTTTTCTGCATTACAATCATTTCAAAAATCTAGACTACAGATTTCATATCGACATCAACAACATGCTGGTAATGAATACCAAAGAAAATCACGAAATGCCTTTTTATGGAACTATTTATGGAACAGGAGACGCTCTTATCTCCGGTAATGAAGAAAGCGGACTTAACGTGGACGCCTCCATAAGAACCGAACAAAACAGTAATTTTGTTTATGTCAAAGACAATGTTTCCTCGGCCGCCAATAATCAGTTTATCAGGTTCATAGACAAAACATCCCATCGAACAAACATAGATTCCATCCCTCTGAGCAGCGGACTCAACCCGGAAATGAATGAACACAAGACGAACAATACCGACAACAAAGATGAAATAGACATACGCCTCAACCTACATGTAGAAGCTACACCGGACGCCACCATGAAAATAATCATGGACCCCGTTGCCGGAGACTACATCAGTGGAAAAGGAAACGGGAACATCCGCACCGAATTCTACAACAAGGCAGATGACGTACGAATGTTCGGCAACTATCGTATTACACAAGGCGTATATAAGTTCAGCCTGCAAGAAATCATACGCAAGGATTTCACTATCCAGAACGGTAGCAGCATCAATTTCAACGGGGCACCTCTGGATGCCATACTGGACATAGAAGCGTACCACACAGTGAATTCCGCTTCGCTCAATGACTTAATGTCCAATGCCACCGACTATGTCAGTCAGACCAATGTGAAAGTAAACTGTACCATGTCGCTCAACGGGCAGTTGACTTCACCGGACATTAAACTCGGCTTGCTTCTCCCCAACGAACGGGATGAAGTACAAGCACTTGTGAGAAACTATATCCCGACAGAAGAACAGATGAATATGCAAATACTTTACCTTCTAAGCATCGGTAAATTCTATACTCCTGAAAATACGGATGGCAGCCAGAATTCAAGCATGATGTCTTCTGTCCTTTCATCCACCCTTTCGGGGCAGTTGAACAATGCGCTGTCAAGCATAATCAACAGTAGCAACTGGAATTTCGGAACCAACTTCAGTACCGGCGAGAAAGGTTGGACAGACGTAGAGGTGGAAGGGATACTCACCGGACAACTACTGAACAATCGTCTTCTTATCAACGGTAACTTCGGCTACCGGGACAATCCGTTGGCCAACACTAGTTTTGTGGGTGATTTCGAGGCGGAGTGGTTGGTGACCCGCAACGGCGATATCCGTCTGAAAGCATACAACCAAACCAACGATCGATATTACACGAAGACTAACCTGACCACACAGGGAATAGGTATTCTCTTCAAGAAAGATTTCGACTATTGGAAAGAACTCATATTTTGGAACAAACGAAAGCTACGAAAACTCCAAAACAAGACGTATTAGCGCTCCAAATTACTTATCAGAACCTGCAATAAGAAAAGGTATGCTTTTGAACGACACCTGACATATTCGGAGGATCTTCGGAAGTCGAACGGTTTACATGAATTTATTGATAAAGGTCATCCAAGAATGTTTAGGGTACTAATGCCTTTATATTTACTTTTGTTTCTATGATAATTAAAGCAGCCACATCAAAAGACTTGGAAACAGTACTCGCATTAATCCGGTGCGGACGCGAGAAAATGATCGCATCGGGCAATCTTCATCAATGGACAGACGGACATCCGAGTAAAGCGCAGATAAAGAAAGACATAGAGACCAACTGTTCCTTTCTCATGTATTCACAAGAGGGTAGCCTACCGATAGCCACGTTTGCTTTCATCTTGGGAAACGACCCCACCTACCGGTGTATAGATGGCGGAGCATGGATTAACGACGCCCCTTATGGCACCATCCACCGAGTGGCATCCGCTCCCGGAACCAAAGGAATCATGGAACGAATCGTTGCTTATTGCTTTTGCCTTACGGATAATATAAGAATCGATACCCACCGGGACAACATCCCTATGCAGCGGGCATTATTGCGACTGGGCTTTCGATATTGCGGTATTATCTATCTCGAACATGGAGACGAACGCCTGGCATATCAGAAAGTCAGGGAATAGCCTCATAACCAAGAAGCTGCATCAATATTTGGCGTGTTTACCCGTAGCCGTTACAAGCCGCTGGCTTATCCATAGTGTGCCAAAGGTTTTCGGGAAATCAATAAACAAAAACACCCGTCGAACGGTTATAGGAGATGTCATTTATATCAAAGTATCAAAAAAACATTATCTTTGCTTCGGATGCATCGTAACCAATGATTTTCAATGCTTCCCCTTGATTAATTTCACTCCATCCCGATAGATAATTATTATGATTTTTACAGCAGAAAATATTCTTTTAATAGGCTCTATTCTACTTTTCATCAGCATCATCGCTTGCAAAACCGGATATCGTTTCGGTGTCCCCGCCTTGTTACTTTTCTTGGTTGTGGGTATGCTTTTCGGAAGCGATGGATTGGGTCTGCAATTCAACAACGCCAAAGAAGCACAGTTCATCGGTATGGTCGGGTTGAGCGTAATCCTGTTCTCCGGCGGTATGGACACCCAATACAAAGATATACGCCCCGTTCTTCTTCCCGGCATTATACTCTCTACGATGGGAGTATTGTTCACCGCCCTTTTCACCGGATTATTCATTTGGTGGCTGTCGGGTATGTCATGGAGCAACATCAGCTTCCCTCTTACTACCTCCCTCCTGCTTGCGGCTACCATGTCATCTACCGACTCCGCGTCCGTATTTGCCATTCTCCGCTCCCAAAAGATGAATCTGAAGCATAATTTAAGACCTATGCTGGAGTTGGAAAGCGGTAGTAACGACCCCATGGCATACATGCTTACCATCGTGTTGATACAAGTCATCCAGTCGAGCGGAATGGGTGTTTCGGGCATATTCGGAACCTTTGTCGTTCAGTTTCTGGTAGGCATCATTTGCGGTTATGCTTTAGGTAAACTTGCCATCACCTTTCTTAATAAGATAAACATAGACAATCAGGCGCTATATCCGATCTTGCTACTATCCTTTGTTTTCTTCACTTTCTCCGTCACCGACCTGCTGCGCGGCAACGGATACCTGGCTGTTTATATCGCCGGCATGATAGTAGGTAACAACAAAATCACTTACCGGAAAGACATCTACACCTTCATGGACGGTTTGTCGTGGCTGTTTCAGATTATCATGTTCTTGTGTCTGGGGTTATTGGTTAATCCCAAAGAGATGCTTGGCGTAGCCTGCGTAGCAAGCTTGATCGGCGTGTTTATGATACTCTTCGGCAGACCCCTTAGCGTATTCCTCTGTCTGCTCCCGTTTGGGAGAAGAATAACCCAACGTTCACGCATATTTATATCCTGGGTAGGTTTACGCGGAGCAGTTCCCATCATTTTCGCCACTTATCCGGTGGTAGCGGGAATACCCGGAGCGGAGGTTATTTTCAACATCGTATTCTTCATTACAATTGTCTCGCTCATCATACAAGGTACTACCGTTTCGCTAAGCGCACGACTCCTGAAACTTTCCATGCCGCTGGAGAAGAGCGGAAATGAATTCGGAGTGGAATTGCCGGAAGAAATAGACACCGATCTCAACGACATGACCGTCACGCCTGATATTCTCCGCGAAGGAAATACATTAAAGGATATCACGATTCCCAACGGAGCACTTGTAATGATTGTAAAAAGAGGAACCGAATTTTTGATTCCGAACGGTTCGCTCAAACTGCTTCCGGGAGACAAGCTGCTACTAATATCCGAGAAAAAGAAAGATGCTGAGTCTTATCGATGAACAAACACGGATATTATCGCAAAAGCAATCACTCGGATATCAAGAAAAGTAACAACAAATATTGCCCGGTATCAGTAATAGTTCTATATTTGCACAGTTTAAGAAAAAATGTGCAAATCAACAGATGGAACAAAGCCAAAGCTTCATTGAGTATATCGAACAGAGCATTATAGAGAATTGGGATTTAAACGCCCTGACAGATTACAAAGGCGCCACACTTCAATACAAAGACGTTGCCCGTAAAATCGCAAAATTTCATCTGGTGATGGAACATGCCGGCATCAAACCGGGCGATAAAATAGCTGTTTGCGGCAGAAACAGCGCCCATTGGGCAGTCACCTTTCTGGCAACCATAACATATGGTGCGGTGATTGTGCCCGTATTGCATGAATTTAAGGCCGACAACATACATAACATCGTTAACCACTCCGAATCCAAACTTTTATTTGTAGGCGATCAGGTGTGGGAGAATCTTAACGAAGACTGCATGCCCAATCTCATAGGTATCGTCTCGTTGAAAGACTTCAACTATATCATTTGCCGCAACGAACAACTTAAAGAAGCGTTTGAACACCGGAATGTTCTTTACGGGAAAAAGTATCCGAGAAACTTTCGCCCCAAACACATCGCATACCGGAAAGACTCTCCCGAAGAATTGGCCATCATCAACTACACCTCCGGAACCACCGGCTACTCCAAGGGAGTTATGTTGCCCTACCGCAGCCTTTGGTCCAATATTCACTACTGCCACGAGATGCTTCCCGTAAAACCCGGTGATCACATGGTATCGATGCTTCCCCTAGGACATGTGTTCGGTATGGTTTATGACTTTCTGTACGGTTTCTCCGCCGGCGCCCATCTCTATTTCCTCACCCGCATGCCCAGCCCCAAAATCATAGCAGAGTCTTTTGCCGAAATCAGACCCAGAGTCATCTCATGTGTCCCGCTGGTTGTAGAAAAGATTATCAAGAAAAACATCCTTCCCCGTGTGGACAACAGAATAGGAAAACTGCTGTTGCGCCTCCCTATCATTAACGAACGGATCAAAGCAATTGCACGCAAGGAAGCCATTGCCATATTCGGCGGGGAATTCGATGAAATAATCATCGGAGGCGCTCCTTTCAATGCGGAAGTAGAACGTTTTCTAAAGCAAATAGGTTTTCCCTACACCATTGCTTACGGCATGACGGAATGCGGTCCCATCATCTGCTCCAGCCGATGGGAGACCCATAAACTCTCTTCGTGCGGAAAAGCAAGTACCCGCATGGAAGTACGCATAGACTCTCCCGACCCCCGGAACACGGCAGGCGAGCTCATTTGCCGGGGTACCAACCTGATGCTCGGCTATTACAAAAATCCCGAAGCCACCGCACAAATCATCGATTCGGACGGTTGGTTACATACGGGCGATTTGGCAACGATGGACGATGAAGGCAACGTCACGGTACGCGGACGAAGCAAGAATCTTTTGCTTACCTCCAGCGGGCAGAATATTTATCCCGAAGAAATCGAGAGCCGTCTGAACAATATGCCTTATGTGGCGGAATCACTCATCGTACTTCAAAAAGAGAAACTGGTGGCCCTGATATATCCCGACTTCGACGAAGCCTTCGCGCAAGGTTTTCAACAATCCGAAATCGAACGGATTATGGAAGAAAACCGGAAAGACCTGAACGTCCAATTGCCCGGCTACTCCCAAATAGCCAAAGTAAAAATTCATTTCGAAGAATTCGAGAAGACAGCAAAGAAGTCGATCAAAAGGTTCATGTATCAGGATATCAAGGAGTAAATCTCCGCTTGACAAGGGATGTCAAAGTCCGAGAGCCGGCATCTTTCCAGCACAAGACCGCTTCTCACCTTTTCCATCTTCTTTTCGCTTCTTCCACAGCTTTCTCCATATCCTGTTTAGACATAAACATCAGATTGGGATATTTGTCAAGGATATACTCCAACAGTGCCAGCTCATGATTATACTGTTTGCTTAGACGAAGGTAATATGTGTGAAGCAAGGCAAGTGTAGCCTGTGACATACGAGATTCGTTCCTTATCTCGAACAGAGACATAATCCGCTTCCGGGCTTCTTGTATCTTCTGCACATCCCGGTCGTTCCAGATACGCCATTGAACCAGGTAATACAGTTGGATTCGCGAACAAAGCAGTGCGAGTTCGATTTTCAGAATATCGGTGATGTTCCGTGAAAAAGAGTCATCCATATCTATCGAAATAAGCGTGTTCATACTCTCTCAGTGAGTGGTAGGAACCTACCACGATTCCATTCGGGTCAATCGCTACGATAGTGGGAGTAACCACTACGCCATAAGCATCGAAGTCTGCACTGTAGAATCCCTGATAGATACCGGGTGTTTCATAGCCGATGATATTTCTTTAGAGATAAGTAATTAATATAATAGAATATCCGGTCTCAAAAATTCCATTCTCATCCGTACCAACTTTAAGCATCTGTTAGTAGCATATCACCCCGAGAAAAAGGAGGGGGACAATTCAGGCAAGCAAACCTCATTGTCATGTAAATCAGTCCTTCAAGAAAGGACGGACGGCATACGAATGCTTAAAGCCACTCCCAGATAAATGCATGATATTTTGACACGGTCGGTATTGGTAGTCGTTCCTGCATCCGAGTCTAAGGTACCCATACGCTCGTAGCGGAACGCGCGAAGCAGGCTATTGTCTGCCGCGGGCGATTAGATAAGCGGAGAGAGCATACAGACGGGGCTACAAGGGTGAAGAACGAAGAAAGAAAAGGAATGGAGCAATGAACCGGCAAAAACGAGAAAGAATAAAAACAGGCATCCCGGAAGACGTCTTTTCGTCTATTTTCTTTATTTTTGCAGAACGAGCAAACAGAGGTTCGGAGCATTGTATTTCCAAGAAACCCGTGTCTATCCTCTGACGCACCCGTGTGGTTCCCGTACCGGACCCGTGTGGTTCCCATACCGTACAAAGGGGATTTCACCGGAACAAATCATAATAATTAACAAGCTATAAACCAGATATTTGAATCAGAAATATCAAGAACAGATCAAGTCAGGAAAAGATATAAACCACACCGGAACCATGTAAAGAAAAATCATCCCTCTCTATGAAAACAAAAAAGAAAAGACGGCATGTGCGCATTGCCCCGGTTGCCATAGCGCTGCTCATCGGGCTTGGCTGTGCGGGAATTGCTTCCTACCTGTTGTTCGCACCGCAGTTTCATCCCGAACGGACGACCTATGTGTACATCGACAGGGACGATGACATAGACTCTGTATGTAATAAGGTGTACGTTCAGGGAAAAGCAAACCGCATGGAGGGGTTCGCACTGCTGGCAAGCTTGAGAAACTACTCTTCGCAAATACGTACCGGCAAATACGCCATTCACCCGAACGATAATGTCTACCGGGTTTTCGTCCGCCTCGACCGCGGGCATCAGGAAGCGGTGCGTCTTACCATAAGCGATGTGCGCACCACCGGACGGCTATTTCGCAGCATGGATAGGCAACTTATGCTGGATTCCGCGGAAATAGCGGCGATATTCGACACCTCCGAATTTCAGGCACGCACGGGATATACTCCCGAAACGCTTCCCTGCCTTTTTATCCCTGAAACGTATTACGTGTACTGGGACATCGGCACCGCAGACCTCGCCGCACGCCTGCAGAAAGAGTACCACAGATTCTGGAATACGGAACGAGTGAACAAGGCGAAGGAGATGGGAATCACCCCGCACGAGGTGAGTACGCTGGCGTCCATCGTGGCGGAAGAGACCAACGACAGGAATGAAAAGCCCGTAGTAGCGGGGCTGTATATAAACCGCCTGCGCATGGGCATGCCTTTGCAGGCAGACCCGAGTGTCAAATTCGCCCTGAAAAACTTCGAGTTGAAGCGAATCACCAACGCGCAGCTGCAGACAGACTCGCCGTACAACACCTATCTTTATGCCGGACTTCCTCCGGGTCCCATACGCATTGCATCGCCCGCCGACATAGACGCCGTGCTGAATTACACCTCGCACAACTACATCTATATGTGTGCCAAAGAGGATTTTTCGGGTACTCACCACTTCGCCTCCACCTATGAGGAACACATGAAAAATGCCCGGAAGTATTGGAAAGCGCTGAACGAAAGAAAGATTTTCAAGTAAAATGGTAATAAAGCAAAAGCAAAAGTCTATATTTGCGAATCAAAAAACAAGAATAGGGGCGGTTTGTAACGACAATATTTCAAATTGAAACAAACCGGAGCAACCCGGCTGTTTTTATATTCTTAATGATACATGACTAACATTAACACCTGTAAATATGAGCAGACAACTCTTGCTTGGCGATGAAGCCATCGCCCAAGCCGCATTAGATGCCGGACTGTCCGGAGTATACGCATATCCGGGCACTCCATCTACCGAAATAACCGAATACATCCAAGCCTCCCCCGTCGCTGCGGAAAGAAATATCCACAGCCGTTGGTGCGCAAACGAGAAAACGGCGATGGAAGGGGCGCTGGGCATGTCATTCGTCGGCAAACGGGCGCTTGTGTGCATGAAACACGTGGGTATGAACGTGGCAGCGGATTGCTTTATCAATTCGGCAGTGACGGGAGTCAAAGGCGGGTTGCTGGTGGTGGCGGCAGACGACCCCGGCATGCACTCTTCGCAGAATGAGCAGGACAGCCGTTTCTATGGCGATTTCTCCCTCGTGCCCATGTACGAGCCAAGCAACCAGCAAGAGGCGTATGAGATGGTTTACAACGGGTTCGCTTTCTCCGAACAGACGGGAGAGCCGGTCTTGGTACGCATTGTCACCCGTTTGGCGCATTCCCGCTCGGGAGTGGAGCGCAAAGCGCAACAACCGCAAAACGAAATTTCTTTCAGCGATGATCCCCGCCAGTTTATTCTACTTCCCGGCGTGGCACGCAAACGCTACAAGGCTCTATTGCAAAAACAGGACGAGTTTATAAAAGCCTCGGAGAACTCTCCGTACAATAAATACATCGACGGACCGAACAAAACATTGGGTATCATCGCATGCGGAATAGGATACAACTACCTGATGGAAAATTATCCCGACGGCTGCGAATATCCGGTATTGAAAATCGGGCAATACCCTCTCCCACGAAAGCAACTGATGCAATTGGCAGACTCGTGCGACGAGATTCTCGTGTTGGAAGACGGGCAACCTTTCGTGGAAAAACAACTGAAAGGGTATCTCGGCATCGGAATCAAAGTGAGAGGAAGGCTCGACGGCACACTACCGGCGGACGGAGAGCTGAACCCGGACAATGTGGCTCGAGCCATAGGCAGGGAGAATGAACACGAGTTCAACATCCCCTCGCTCGTGAGGATGCGACCGCCCGCTTTATGCGAGGGATGCGGACACAGAGACATGTACACCGTACTGACTCAAGTGTTGCGCGAGGAATATCCTGCGCACAAGGTATTCAGCGACATAGGATGCTATACGCTGGGGGCAGGCGCTCCGTTCAACGCCATCGACTCCTGCGTAGACATGGGAGCGTCCATCACCATGGCCAAAGGCGCTTCCGACGGCGGACTGCATCCCGCCGTGGCTGTCATCGGCGACTCTACCTTCACGCACTCCGGTATGACGGGGTTGCTGGACTGCGTAAACGAGAATGCCAACGTCACCATCGTTATCTCCGACAATGAGACCACCGCAATGACGGGCGGGCAGGACTCCTCGGGAACAGGACGTCTGGAAGCGATATGCGCAGGAATCGGCGTCGCCCCCGAACATATCCGGGTGGTAGTTCCTTTGAAAAAGAACTACGAGGAGATGAAACAGATCATTCGCGAAGAAATCGAATATAAAGGGGTGTCTGTCATCATCCCCCGCAGAGAATGTATTCAGACCTTGGCACGCAAGAAACGTAAAAAATAGGAACACAATCATGAAGAAAGACATCATACTCTCAGGCGTGGGCGGACAAGGTATCCTCTCTATCGCCACAGTTATCGGTAAAGCCGCTCTCAAAGACGGGTTGCATATGAAACAGGCAGAGGTACACGGCATGAGCCAGCGGGGAGGAGACGTACAGTCCAACCTGCGCATCAGCGACCGACCCATCGCATCCGACCTGATTCCGACAGGAAAATGCGACCTCATCATCTCGCTCGAACCCATGGAAGGACTGCGCTATCTCCCCTACCTGAGCAACGAAGGATGGCTGGTGACCAACGAAGCGCCTTTTATCAATATCCCCGACTATCCCCAAGAAGAGGAGATACGGGCGGAACTGGATAAACTTCCCCGCAAAATCATACTCAACGTAGACAAGATAGCCAAAGAGGTGGGTTCCATCCGGGTAGCGAACATGGTGCTGCTGGGCGCCACTGTTCCTTTTCTGGGAATCGATTATGAGAAAATGCAGACAAGTATCCGCGAAATATTCGGGCGAAAAGGAGAAAGCATTGTAGAACTGAACCTCAAAGCATTGGAAGCGGGAAAGGAAGCCGCCGAGAAACTGATGTAACATACAAAGTAGAAAACCATGAATAACAATTATTGGGAAGAAGAAATCGAAACAATGAGTCGCGAAGAATTACGCGCTTTACAGCTTCAACGGCTCAAGAAAACAATCGGCATAGCTTCCAACTCTCCTTACTATAAACAGGTATTCAAAAAGCACGGCATCACTCCCGACAGCTTCAATAGCGTAGACGACATACGCAAACTTCCGTTCACCACCAAGGCGGATATGCGCGATTGTTATCCTTTCGGGATGGTTGCCGGAAATATGCGAGAAGATGGGGTACGCATCCACTCATCGAGCGGGACCACGGGCACTCCCACCGTCATCGTTCACTCTCAACACGATTTGGACTCTTGGGCAAACCTCGTTGCACGCTGTCTATATATGGTAGGTATACGTCGCACGGATGTTTTTCAAAACAGTTCCGGCTACGGAATGTTCACCGGTGGATTGGGATTTCAGTATGGAGCCGAACGCTTGGGAGCACTCACCGTACCTGCTGCGGCGGGAAACAGCAAACGCCAAATCAAGTTTATCACCGATTTCAAAACCACCGCCCTGCATGCCATCCCAAGCTATGCCATTCGCTTGGCGGAGGTGTTTCAGGAAGAAGGACTCGACCCGGCGGCAACTACCTTGAAAACACTACTGATAGGTGCCGAACCCCATACCGACGAACAACGCAGAAAAATCGAGCGGATGCTGGGCGTGAAAGCTTACAACAGCTTCGGAATGACAGAGATGAATGGTCCCGGAGTTGCTTTCGAATGTCAGGAACAGAATGGTATGCACTTCTGGGAAGACTGCTTCCTCGTGGAAATCATCGACCCCGAAACCGGAGAGTATGTAAAAGAAGGAGAAATCGGAGAATTGGTACTCACTACCCTCGACCGCGAAATGATGCCGCTCATTCGCTACCGTACACGCGACCTCACTCGCATCCTTCCCGGCAAATGTCCATGCGGTAGAACACACCTTCGCATAGACCGCATCAAAGGGCGGAGCGACGACATGTTCATCATCAAGGGTGTCAACATCTTCCCCATGCAAATAGAGAAGATATTGGTACAGTTCCCGCAACTGGGCAGCAATTACCTGATAACATTGGAAACCGTAAACAGTCAGGACGAAATTATTGTAGAGGTAGAACTCAGCGATCTTTCCACCGACAACTACATCGAATTGGAAAAAATCCGAAAAGAGATTACCCGTCAACTGAAAGACGAAATATTGGTAACACCCAGGGTAAAGCTCGTAAAGAAAGGGTCATTGCCCCAAAGCGAGGGAAAAGCCGTAAGAGTAAAAGACTTGCGAATACAATGAGCTGAATAGAACTATTATCGCACACTATCCGGTGGTAAATAAATAGAAAGCCCTATATTTCTTCATTCATCTTGCCATATGGTTTCTAAGTTCAGGGATTTTCCTCTCATTACGAACGGATAGCCATCTCCTTATCTCAATTCTCTATAAGAGAAAGGCTTATTTGGATAGTATAAGATAAAGAAATCAGAATCGGAGAATTGGCACTCCTTACTTCACCCTTGCACCGCAGATTATTATGGAGAAAGGTAGCATAATATAGAAAGTGACTATATATTATCTTACAGCAAATCCCCCTATAAAAGATTATAAGATTTATAGGGGGATTATTGTATATATACCCTATTGCTTAACAAGGACTCACACTGTAAGGCAATATATGGTTACTTATAAGAAAAACAAAGTTCCTATACTTAGTATACAGAGTGAGGAAGGAAGTGAGGAAAGAAG
>JBHADT010000124.1:0-10279 GCA_041855205.1 Bacteroides sp. | reverse complement strand
AGTAATATGCAAGAGAACTGCAATCATAATAATTGCCGGAATCTCTCATATCCTGACTGTATGGAAAACCAACTCTGTGAAGTGCGTATGAGCAGACTTTTTTCTGCCTGCTGTCAGTGATTCCACTAAGAATAGCATTGATTTCATCCTCTGTCATGGAACTTACTCCCGGACTGCCGCCTCCACCACCGCTTCCGCTGCCAACGTACCCAAGCTGTCCCATAAAGTCAGCACTCATAATCTGCTCAAGCATTTCCACCTGGTTAGCGTCAAATCCATACACCGAAATCATATCCCGATAAGATTTGAGTGTGACATTCACATACAGAACCGACTTCGTGACAGTAGTTACATTACCGTCTGCATCTGTTTCTTCCACATCCTTTGTTCCGGTGCTTGTGGTGTATGAACACATATCATTTACAACTGCCTGCAGCCAGCCTTTAGAAGTATCATTCATGACTGTTGCAGTATCTCCGACACCATGCTTGACCATATAGACTGCCATGATGTCATAGTAATTGCTTGGATTTTCTTCCATACCTTCATAATCCACATAGACAAGCTCTCCAAGGTCATATCCGGTATGCTCATTCACTTTCGTGTTCACATCCCGGTTAAACTCCTGCACATAGGCACTCGTTACTGTCTGCACGGTATCTCCTGATTCAAGTGGTGGCAGGAATAAAGCAAATGGAGAATTGTAAAGGATTGCTATCACCGCTATAACCGGAACCGCAATCATGGCAACTACAAGAACAAGTAATAAAAGCACCAATCCGATAATCGGTGCAGCTGCCTTTACCCAGGTAATCGCTTTTCGCACAATCAGATCCTTTACCAGCTTTGCCACACTATCCGTCTGATTCTCCTGTGCTTTCATCTTATCCAGAAAGAACTTTATCTTCCTGCTCCGGTTTGTCATCTTTTCATCCTTGACCTCTATGGACACACCTGCCGCATATCCGGCTGCCATGCCGATTGCCGTGCCTGCTCCCGGTGCAACCGCTGTTCCTGCCGCCGTAGCAGCTGCCTTTGTCGCAGTTTTCGTAGCAACCTTGGCTGTTGTCTTGGCTGTTTCTTTTGCCGTCTCTTTAGCTACGGTTTTGGCAGTATCTTTGGCAGCTTTCTTTGCTGTCTTTTTTGCCAGCTTCTTCCCTGCCTCTACCTTCTTGATTCGCTTTCTTGCCTCGGCTGCCGCCTTTTTTCTAAAAAGTGCTGCCCCCTTGGAAGCCGTTCCGGTAACAGGTCGGCTTGCTTCATATGCAAGATATGCCGCCTGCGATACCTCCTGACCGCCTTCCACCTGATCCGTTACTACTCCGGCTGCAAGTGCTCCGGTTCTTCCTGCAACGTGAAGATTTGCTTTCTTGGTCTTGATGGAAGTGTTGGACTCTCTTAAGTTTCGCTTGAATCTTGATAGTCCCTTATTCTTCGACTCTGACTGATGAATGGTACTCTTACGATATGACTTCTTTCTATCCGTATCAGTTACCTTTGCACCAGCTGTCTTAGGACCTCTCTCTACTGTATAGATGTTACTCCCCTTAATCTTGGCTCCCTTCGGTTCGTGGGCATGAATCTTGGCTTTCTCCTTGGTGTGAATGACCATCGGTTTGTCATCAACCTTTCTAATTTTCAATTTTCTCACCTCCTACTTTGAAAAATAAAATAAGCCGCTAGGGAGCAAAAATTACTCCTTAACGGCTATGTAAAATCATTCAATATTCAATTATTAAAAGCAACACGAAACTGAAATTTTACTTTTCCTTATATTCATCTGGTATTGCTATTTGAAATGTTTCACACAACAGCATCACATCATGCACATCATTTTTATCGTGTTCATATCCCAAATGAAGCATTACCTGACTCAATGGTTCAATACAAGAAACAGTTATATCTCCAACTTTTCCAATACCGGAAAAAGTTTTTGATGGAAATATATCTCCCTCATAAACAATTCCGTCATCTG
Source organism: Bacteroides sp. (assembly GCA_041855205.1). Taxonomy (GTDB): domain Bacteria; phylum Bacteroidota; class Bacteroidia; order Bacteroidales; family Bacteroidaceae; genus Bacteroides. The sequence continues at coordinate 8,304 of JBHADT010000124.1, read as the reverse complement.
TAAATTCAAAACAATGTAAATCAATGATTCTTTGTTTATCATCTTTCCAGACAGTATGACCATCCGTTGTATAATCAGTATTTACTTCCTCAAATCCATGCTGCTTAATCACATAAATATAATCATGATAATGTTTCAGTTCAACAAACAAATCAATATCATTGTGTATTCTTGATTCTCTTTTAAGAAGTGCATCAACACCCCATCCGCCATCTAAATATACTTTAATTTCGTTTTGCAAAGCATATTTTATAATTTCACATGCATCTTCTGTACGTACCATAATCTATCCTCCAAATTCAAATCTTTGTATGCTTTCCAACTCACTAAAAGCCTGAAATTTGTCAGTCTTTCATCCTTTTTGTTATCAATCACCAATTAGCTGTAATCCATTAGGATTTAGCTGATATATTTTATCGCACACCTCTTCAATATACTTTCTATCGTGAGAAATGCTAATGACAGCCCCCGGAAATTCTCGGAGCATTTTTCTTATTACCGGACCGGACAATGGTGAAAAATTTCTTGTCGGTTCATCCAGAATAAGAACATTTGCACCACTTAAGCTCATCCTCAAGAGAAGCACTTTCGCCTTTTGTCCGCCTGATAACTCCCGAATCGGATGCTCCATTTCATCTGGTGTGTATTTAAGTGAACCAAGGTATGTTCTAATTCTTGTACGCTCTTCTTTATCTCCTGTTTTATCAAGGTAATCAACCGGTGTAACATCCAAATCCAGCAGGTCTTCATAAGTTTGAGGCATATATTCTGCTTTAATGTCATTCCGATTTAGGAGTTCTTCCGCTATCTTTTTTAGAAGAGTCGTTTTTCCTGCCCCGTTGGCTCCTATCATACAGATTTTTTCTGAACCTTTTATTTTTAAATGAATTCCTTCTGCTAAAATTCTTTTGCCATCCGGAGTCACAAGCTTTGAAAGTTCATATTCTATGACCGTTTTTCCTGCGGGAATGTGTGAGTTTTCATCCCCTAATTTGACAAAGATTGCTTCTTCCTGTTCCGGCATCTGAGTCATATTTTCATCTTCTTTTTCAAATCTTCGTTCCATTGCCTTAACCGTATGCATTTTGTCCTTTAAGTTTTTGGCAACAGACGGTGCTTGTCTGGTACAACTTCTTAATGCACCTTGTACACTCTGCATAACTCTTTGATATTTTTCATCGCGAATCTTTTTCTCCCTACGGTCACTCAGTGCCCGCTGTTTTTGGATTTCAAATTTATGAAGCCGTTCTTCCACATAGCGTCTATAGGGAAGCTTTGCCACGGTATATCTCGCCTTTGTTTTTCGTATAATCTGCTCGATATGTATCACCATGTTGGCAGTACGCTCTATCAGCGTTTCATCGTGTGAAATAAAAAGCACAATGTGCTTCCAGTCATTTATGATTTTTTCCAGTAATGTAAGCGTCGCAATGTCGATGTCATTGGAAGGTTCGTCCAACAACAGCACAGAAACATCGCGAATGAAAAGCCTCATAAGTTGTGTCTTGACTTTTTCGCCTCCTGAAAGACTACCCATTGTCTGGTTACTGTAGAAAAAATCATTTTTCATTCCAAATTTTCCCGCAATAACAGACAATTCTTTAGGCGTTTTCTCCCAGAATATTTCCTCTTCAGAAAAATATTCGTATATTGTTTTTTCCTTATCTTCATCGAGCATCTCCTGCGGAAGATAACCAAGACGTTCGTGTCCCATTATCCTTTCCCCATCTGCTTCTATATAGTTTTCTACAAGCGACGGATTGTATATCCACTTCATTAATGTCGATTTCCCATTTCCCTCTTCTCCAATAATAACTGCCTTATCTCCATCATTTAGCACAAGGTTGAAATCATTAAGAATTATTCTCAGGTCTTTTTTATGTGTTAAATTTAATTTTTTTATCTGCAACATTAAAGTTTCTCCTTTTCGAAGTCTGAGCCAATTATTATTTTGAACACACAAAAACGAGTCTTTTTTGCATACGCAAAAATAGACTCGCTAAATAGACCCTTATTTCTTTTCCAAAAGGAAAACAAAGGAAATGCCTCTTGCGATAATCCAACTTAAGCGTACACAAAACAAACCTATTCTCTACAGGCTCAATAACTATATGTGTCTTACTTAAATCAAATTATCTATTAATCATTTCCTCACCTTACACAAAATGTGCCTTTCTTTCTTCTAATGGCAATACTATCATACTGTATTTTTTGTGTCAATACATTTCACCTTATGGAAGTGCAAATTAAAATTTTCACTTCCTAATTATACATCCAACCATTACGAAATTCAATCTTTCACAACCTCTTTACAACCACAACCACAGCACTCCAGCAAACGCAGGAGCACCATACCGTAAAACGCTTATGTGTAAATCAACTCCGTTCCTACAACTTCCCTCACACAAGCCTGAATATTATTCATTCTTCCAATCCATTCGTAGGGATTATCTTTCTTTAATTGTTCCGTCACATCTTGTCTGTCGGCATATTCCTTTACCAGTCGAAGAAACATATCCTCTGCTTGCTTATCGACTTCTGCAAGATAACTATGCAGCTTTCCGCTTGTCAGCAGGTTCATATATAACACTTTATAGTGTTCCTTTAAATGCCTTGCATGTCGTTTCCCCCATAAACCAATCGGCTCTATTTCTTCTTCGGCTGGTACTGTGATGTTCGGCAATAAATAATCACCCACCTGTCTATAAGTTCCGCCCATTTCTTCAAAAATTGTCTTTGTCATTTTCCTTTTCCTCCTGTGATTTTTGTCTATCGTGATCGTGTATTATCACGCTTGCGACCTTTAACTGTTCTTGCCTGCTCCAACAAATCATCTATCTGTTTGCGACCAAAAACCTTACGGAGCAGGCTGTAATCTTTATTTTCTGCTTTTAGGATTTTGTTTTCTTCGGTCAATCTTTCATTGACTTTCTCCAAACGCTGATTGGTGCGGTATAACTGTGCATTCGCTGTATTCAGCCTATGATAGTTGTCCCACCCCTCAAAGCAGCGGGCAAGCACCGTTTTGACAAGTTGCTTCAATTTCCTTACAACCGGCTCTGCCATTTTGGTTTTATATGCCTTTGCAGTCATAAATTTCTCTGGTTCTGGCAACTGATATTTCGGTGCAGTATCAAGCTCTATTTCAAGATTTGACAGCTCGTCTTTTGCCTTATCATAGTTCAATACTCGTTCCGACAACACATCAAATTCAATCTGTTTCTGCTCGATTTTCGCACCTAATGCCGCCACTTCTTTTTCTCTTTCCTGCTTTTTATAATCCAAAACAGAAAGATGTTTTTCGTGTGTGCCTAAATGTTCCCACTCAATCCCATAACGTTCCATCACCGCCGCAAGCTGTTCTTTTTCGGACTGTATCCATTGCGACCACTCCGTATCGCCACGACTGCCGCCCTTAAAACCTTGCGTTGCAAGAGCCTGCTTTAGTGACACTCTTGTATCAAGTCCACGCTTGCTGCCTGTGGTAAAAGGTACAAAATCTATGTGCAGATGTGGTGTAGCTTCATCCATATGCAGATGAGCCGAGAACACCCGAAGCTGTGGATTTCGCTCCTGAAAACCCTGATAGTATTCATCTAAAATCTGCTTTGCCAGTTCTCCGTTTTCCGTATCGGCGTTCATATTTCCCTTACCGCCCACCTGTAAAATGATTTCGTGGAACGGTTTTTCCTGCTTGGAACTTCGGATTTTTTCATAATAATCTTTTATCTTTCGGTCTGACCTTATCTGCTTGGCATTGTATCTTTCCAATGCTTCATCAAACAATTCGTGATAAACTGTCTTTATATTTTCATTGCAGTAGTCGATATTGAGATGAGTACGAGTTCCGTCTACATTTTCTGCTCGGAACTTTCGGCTATTGTGATTGACCGAGCCTTTACCGACCATTGCACTTATCGTTCTCTGCATTTTTTCATCTCCCATCTGTAAATTTCAACATTCTCAGGTTTTGTTACTTTTGTCAAAAGTAACGCAAAAGCACTTTTGACGGGTACACCCATCAAAAATGCGACCTGTAAACAGGTTTTGCGTTCTCCGAAGGCTCTCCGAGGGGTGAGCGTGTGCCGGTGGCACACACGCCTGCGAACCGACCGAGCCAGCAGGCGAGACCAAAGAGCCGCCTTTGAAAAGGCACTCTCTGCACACTCCCCTAAACTTTATCCGGTGTCAAAGTGTGACGATGGTGACAATGTTTTTCACAGCGTGCTGCTCTCAAAAACATTGACACCTTTGACACCGTTTGTCACGCCGTCTGCTCGGTTTCTTTCCAAAGTGAAACCTTTCTTCCGTCGTGTGTGCGGCTGTTCTGATAACGGATACCGTAATCACGAAACAGCCTGCTTGCGTTGATACTGAGCCTTAAAGAAAGTACATTCGGCTTTATATCCACCGCAAGCCTTTCGCAAAGTTCCGAAGCAGTTCCTTCCCATCTGTCACTTTCCGAAAAGAGCGTATCCGCTATCTTCTCAAGCAGAGGTTCGGGCGGTTCTTTCCACATCTCCGTTTCCGATTTTGCAAAGTTCCACACCAATCGCTCGCTGTCCCTTACAAGATGGATTTTCATATCCTGCTGGTCTCTGCCAGCAACATCAAGTGTGGCATTGTTGGAAGTACGCTTGTCCTTACTGAGAACAAATGCACCGTCTGCCGCACCCATCAGACCATTCGTGCCTGAAATCATATCGAATATATCTTCCGATTTTTGTTTGCGTGTATGATGAACAATAAGCATTGAAACCTTGTAACTGTCTGCCAACGCTTTCAGCCTTGCCACAACATCATAATCACTTGCGTAGCTGTAATCTGCTCCGCCTGCTTCACGCACACGCTTTAAGGTGTCTATGATAATCAAGCCTGTGTCTGGGTGTTCCCTCATAAACCCTCTTATCTGTTCTTCCAGTCCGCCATTGACCGTTTTACATTCCGTTGCGAAATACAGATTGCCTGTCTCCTTTGCACCGAACATCTGAAACAATCGCTTCTGCAAACGTGGGTAATCATCTTCAAGGGCAAAATAAAGCACCGTTGCCTTACGCACCTTATACTCCCAAAGCGGTGTGCCTGTGCTGATATGATAGGCAAGCTGTGCCATCATAAAGCTCTTTCCCACTTTCGGGGAACCTACGAAAAGGTAAGTTCCCCTTTGGAGCAGACCGTCGATAAGTGGTGTCTGAACCTCAAACACCGTATCATACAGCGTTGTCATTGATACTGTTTTCAGATAGGAAGGGTCTAACTGTCTGAGTATTTCCCTTTGCATTTCTTCAAAAGATTGCTCGTACCCCTTGAAATCCGTATCCTGATTGACTATACTATTGTCAGTACATTTGGAAAGTGACTGTTCCGCATCTGTTGCCGCAGATACATTTGGAATAGTCATTTCTTTTTTATTCTCCATTCGCATCCTCTCCTTTCAAACCGCCGAGAATAATGGAAATCAGTTCTATTACACTCAGCAGTTCATCATCCACACCTTTTCCTGCTTCAATCCTTTTCAGTTCCGCAAGGACTGTGGCAAATTCCGTTTTCAACGCCTTATACACTCTCGGATTGCCCTGTACCACCACATCCTGATTTAAGCAACGGCGGTAACAATACTCCTGTTTTGGCAATCCTGATAGAGCTACAGCTCTGTTAATGAGTTCGTTTTCTTCGGGCGATACTCGAAACCCTACTGTGATATTCCTCCAACGATTTTTGTTATCTCTGTTCTTAGCTGACATTTTCAAAATCTCCTTTCCCTAAATCATCTAATTTTTCTGCCATCTCAATCTGCTTTGACGGAAAGAGGTGTGCGTACTGATAAGTAATATCAATACTTTCGTGACCAACTCGGTCAGCAATCGCCACCGCAGAAAAGCCCATATCAATCAAGAGTGAAATGTGGCTGTGACGGAGATCGTGAATGCGGATACGCTTCACGCCTGCCGCCTTTGCCCCTCTGTCCATCTCGTGATGAAGATAGCTTTTCGTCACCGTAAAGATACGGTCTTTCTTCTTCAATCCGTAAAGCATACCGAGATATTCTTTCATTTCCTCACACAGAAACTTCGGCATTTTAATCGTGCGGTTGCTCTTTTTCGTTTTCGGAGAAGTAATCACATCCTGCCCTTTCAAACGCTGATAGGATTTATTGATTGTGACTGTTTCCTTATCAAAGTTGAAATCTGCCGGAGTCAAAGCTAACAGCTCGCCCTCTCGGATACCGCACCAGTAAAGCATTTCAAACGCATAAAAGGAAACAGGCTTGTCCATCATCTCAAAAGAGAATTTCTTGTATTCTTCCTTTGTCCAGAACAGCATTTCCTTGTGTTCCTCACGTCCCATATTTCCCACCTTTGCCGCAGGATTGGAACGCAGTTCATAGTAGCGGACAGCGTGATTGAAAATGGCGGACAACTGATTGTGCAGCGTTTTCAGATACGTCTGTGAATAAGGCTTTTTCTTCTCATCACGATAGGCAAGCATTTCATTCTGCCAAGTAATAATCTCCTTTGTGGAAATCTCGCTGATTTTCAGTTTCCCGAAATACGGAAGTATCTTTGTGCGTATGATATGCTCTTTGGTAAGCCACGTGTTTTCCTTCAAACGGTTCTTCACATCATTGATATAAAGCTCCGTAAAGGCTTCAAAACTCATATCAAGGTCTGAAGAAGTCTGCAATTTGAACATTCTTTCCCATTCCTGTGCTTCTCGTTTGGTAGCAAAGCCACGCTTGCATTTCTGCTTGCGTTCCCCTTTCCAGTTCACATACCTTGCCATCACATACCAAGTACCGTTATCTTCATTCTTAAATACCGGCATTTACATTTCCCCCTTTCCTGCTCCGTAGAGCCTTTCGTAAAAATACTGGCGATTTACACGCCCTGCAATCGTAATAAAGCCCTTTGCTTTCAATTCCTCATTTAATTGTCTGATGAGTTTATATGCATAAGGTTTTGATACGTTTAGTTCCTGAGCCACATCTTCGGCTCGGATAAATCTGTTTTCCATATCCTTTTTCTTCCTTTCTTAAAATAATTTTTTGCTTGCCGCTTTCTCCGTGTTAAAGTTCCAACAGGCACTCCTGCTTGTCGGCAGGCGCTGTGCTGTCCCAATGCACCGCAGTACATCAGGCGCTCGCTCGTATAGGGGTTCCCGAAAAGTCGGAGACTTTTGGGGAAGAGGAGGAGCAGTGCAGCGAATGAGCTTTTGTGCTTGCACACAAGCGAACGATACGGAACTTGCTCCGACGAGGTCTTGGCGGTTTGGCTTTTCGGACGGTCATTCAGTTGTCGCATTAAGCATATTTGTTTAATTCGTAATTTATTTTACTAAACATATTTGCTATTGTCAAGTGGTTGCAAAGAAAATATTAAACATTTTTGTTTCGGTTTTTCTTGACTTCCACTAAACATTTCTGCTATACTTATTTCACTAAATATAAAAGGAGCGTATCATTATGGCTATCAGCGAAAGAATACATTTTTTCAGACTAATGCGTGGTATGACACAAAAGTATCTCGGTACAGCAATCGGTTTTCCAGAAAAGAGTGCTGATGTGCGTTTGGCACAGTACGAAACTGGTACACGCAAACCGAAAGCAGACCTTACAAATGCATTGGCACAGGTGCTTGATGTTTCTCCACAGGCTCTTGATGTTCCTGACATAGACAGCTATATCGGTCTTATGCACACTCTGTTTACCCTTGAAGATATTTACGGTCTTACTGTCAGTGAAGCAGACGGAGAGGTATGCTTAAAGGTCAACAAGGACAAAGGCAGAGAAGCATATGAACTCCTCAAAATGCTGTATGCTTGGAAAGAACAGGCAGACAAGCTATCTTCCGAAGAAATCAACAGAGAAGAATACGATAACTGGCGTTACCATTATCCAGAGTTCGACACCACACAGCGTTGGGCAAAAGTTCCATCACAGGAATTAAGTGACGCTCTCGTGGAAGCATTCAAAGACCACTTGAAAGATAAATAAGCACCTACAGGACCTGCCACTGGCAGCTCCCTACAGATGCTTTGGCAACGACAAAAAAGCCCTTAACTATGGTTATTAACCACAGCTAAGGGCTTAGTTTATAATATGGAATTTGTTCAGAGCCAAGCTCCGAACTTTAGTCTGCAAGCCACCTGTTAATTGTTCCGTTACCCATAAACCACTGGATAACAAGAATAATGGCACTTGCTATGACTGTTATCAATTTGTTATCAAAAGACTAATCGAAATCGCTGAAACCCGCATAAACACTGGCTTTTTTAAGCAACTCGATTTATTCAAACTCAATCGTT
>JBHADT010000123.1:0-11862 GCA_041855205.1 Bacteroides sp. | reverse complement strand
TTTATCTCCGTCTTCCTCAACGGCACGCTCTGCCTCTTTCCGGATATCTTCCAATTCCCACGGGAACGGGAATATGTCACGTGCCGATTTCAACTTCTTGGAATCTACATGCGGAAGGATAGTGAGGTATGTCCATATCCGACTTGCCTCCATCTCTTCCTTGCGCTTCCTCTCGTAGGCTTCAATGTAAAGAGGCAAGTCGCATAACTCCATCTCATTAAGGGCATAGTCAGGGGATAAGCCTTCCATAATTAGAGTAGATACGATTTTTCCTATCTTTTCAGGCTCTGCATTTTCCGTATTGTATTCTTTCGTTTTCACCTGAAATTGTGCCATTACGGCGAAGAACCGCTCTAATTCTGATATGAGATGTTTACTTAATGCCGGGTCTTCCAACGTCAACCGGAATACCTCGAATGTGTATTGCTCTTCGGGGGAGTTGCATATGGTCGTTGTATAGAGCAAAGCCTCCACATCCTCCCTGCTTGTATAATCAAGCTCCGAAAATGCCTTGCCGGTAAGCTGTTCCCAGCGTATAATAGATTTGATGGTTAATCCGATGTTCATGCTTGCATTTTTGAAAAAGGCGGCCATCACAGACCGCCTTATCTTTGTTAGGAACTCTTTCTTACCCTCCCGGAACAGGTTCTACCGGCTTCAATGCGCCTACACCCTTGAATGATGCGCTGCACGATACGATTTGCCCGTTGTCGGATTTCAGAGAAAGCGAGGTGATAATCACCTTACCCGTGTAACTCTTCTGTGCGGTGTCTTTGGAGAATGTCCCGCCAAAATTGTCCCTGTCTTCCGACTTGGCGCTTCCAAAGAAGAAGTCGAGCGTCTCGCCGGCTATCTGCTTCTCCAACAACTTATCAAAGCTCATTGCACCCTCTTTGCGCGTCAACAATGACTCACTCGATACGGTGAAACTTTTCTTGCCGGGCAAAGAACCAGCCCAGTCACCCATCATCTTGTTGGAGGTGTCGAGTTCCTCGGTGCTGATGTCCAACCCCGCACTCGATGCAAATGCAATAGGGTCTTCACCCACAAAGAGCATAAGTTCGCCCCTGTGGATGTCTTTACTTGAATCTAATTTTACTCCCATGTTGATTGATAATTAAATGTTACCATGTTACTAAAAAATCTATTGACTTTATAAATTTACCGTCTTGGCTCATTTCGTCTTTATCTTCCACGCTGACACGCATGTGGGGAGTTTCAAACTCTCCTGAAAGAGCCTCAACGATAAGCCATGCTATTTCATTCATGCGGTCGCAATCATTGCTTACAACGCTATATGCCACGTGCATGGAATACGAGTATATGCCATGCTTGGTGTCTTCCGATTTGAGGCCGTAGCTGCCGTAATACACTGCGTCCCCTTCTGTTTCCCCGGGGATGATGATAGGGGAAATCTTCTCGCCTATCAATTCTTTTATACGTCCATCCGCCAGCAACGTGGCGCGCATGTCGTTCATTATCGCATAATCGCTATACTTCATATTCTCGCCTTTACCTTTTCAACAAACAGGACAAGCCCGGATTCAATGGCACTATACGCTTTTCCCATGTCTTCCTTTCTCGTATCGCTCCAGAAATAATTAGCGGGCATCGTGCCGGTACTCTTACCATAAACTCCTCTTCTCTTGCGTGTTCGATTGGTCGTTCCCAAATCGACCAAATACGAATGGTTACCGCCACGGAATCCAACAAGAACACCCGGTTTTGTCTGCTTCACCCGAACGATGAAAGACCGAAGCAAAGTGCCCGTATGTCCATGAGTACCACTTTTCATACGGGCTTTTAACCGCCTCATACCACCTTTACAAAGAACCTTGCCTCCTTTTGCCAAGCCGTACTTTACAGCCTTATCACGGTCAATCTTAGAAATGCCGGATACAAGGCTTTCCAATAGTTGCTCGTTAGTGATGGTTACATCAATGAAGTTGTCTCTTAAATTATCCATTTTCTTTTGAGCAGGTTATGAGATAAGTATTATCAGATTGCTTGTCGAGCAGGATTATCTTATAGCCTTTCCCTTGATAGATGATGCGTTGGCGCTCATTAATCAGGGTATTGCATCTTACCTGAAGGATAATCGTGTTGGCTATAAATTCTTCCGAGGCATTCAGCCCGTTTCCGTATGCCGCCGTTAACTTCTTGCGACAACAGCGGGTACGTAACACTTCCGTGTATTCCCGCTTCATCGCACCGGAGGCGGAGCGTATTTCCCGAAGTTCCGAGAACGTAACAAACTCGTTTAATAATCCCGCTCTCATGTGTACTTGATAAAAGGTTTAACGAGATAATCAAGCGTATAGGGTACAGGTTGCACATTGGCATAGGCTACTGGTTCGCGGTTGGCGTAAAACCCACCAGCAAGTATCTTGATTGCGTGTATCAGCATCGGGTTTAATTCACCGTCTATCTCGCATTCGGACAAAGGGCGTTGGATATATTTTTCTATACTTGCCTGCGCCGTGGCGGACAAACTCTCCAAATAGCTATCATCATTATCATAGTCGACATTAAGATGTGCTTTCAAAGCCTCAACCGATACATACAAATCCATAATTCTACTAAAAAGGGCGGGCTATTGACCCGCCCAATTAAACAATCTATACCTTTAAAAAAACTATTACGGCGTTCTCTTCGCTGCTGCGAACGCTTCGGTACGGCAAGTCAGCATGTCGAAGTCCGTATTCATTACGAAATACACGAGATTCTTCTTCGCACCCGTATAGGGGTCGACAACCATGTGCATCTTGCCGAATTGACCCACCAGCTCATAGCTGAACACTCCGAAGCCCAATATGTTGTCTCCGATGAACTCGGTCATGAATACCGGGTAACCGTTGATTTTCCCGTTTTCGAGAATCATCAAACCACTGCCTGCGTCTTTAGGTGTCGATTCCAGTTCCGCGTAAGTAGTGGCGGAGCAGACGAAAGCGGCCGTGCCGTCGAACACTACGCCTTTCTTCAATACGGCGGCTTTCAGTTTCACCACATCCGCCCAAGACAGGGCTTTGCCTGCTGCGGTGGTTACGGCCGGCGCGGCAATGGCTTTAACGAAACAACCCTCTGATGCCTTAGCCGTAATTTTTGTGGGGTTGAACATCCACTTGTTAAGCAGGCGGGTAATCGCCATTGTCATCTGCGTACGCACGATTTCCAGCAACGCGCTGTTGCTCTGGTCGATGGCGCGGTTTGAGACAGGGATGGCAATAGCCACACGCTTGGGGGTAGGCTTTATGCTCGAAATGTCGATGGTGGTATCCGCTACCTCTGCGTTTTCGTCCTCGATGGTCGCCTCAATGCCTGCAACAACGGGAAGCACCCAGTCGCCCACCAATCCGTACTGCATCTTGCATCCTACCTTGGAGAGGATAAGCCCCTTTTCCAACGGTTGGATGATTTCCCCGATTGTCATCGGTACAAGCGGCGCTGCGCTCGTCGTGTCTTGGATTGCACGTGTGAGGGGAATCTGCATCGTGTTGCCGTCCATGATTCCCTCCGCGCCCTCCGGCAACGCACGGTTATGCACGAACGAAGCAACCGCACCGGCAAACGCCATTTCCGCACGCATCTCCTGCTCCGAGACAGGCTCGGCGCTCATCATTCGTTCGCAACGGAGCTGCAAAATCTCTTTCTCCTGAACAAGGGCTTCCTTTTCCACCAACTCATCGGCGGTAAGGCTTCTCTTTTCAGTCTCCAACAAGTCCGCCATCTCACCCAGACGGACGTTGATTTCCGCGATTCTTGACCGCATTTTCCTTACTTCTTTTCTCATCTTGAAATTTTTGATTGGTTACGTAATTCTTCCACGTCTCTCTTATAACTTTCATCGGGCTGCTCGAAATAAGCGTCCAGACTTCTGACATTTACATCAGTACCCATGTATGCAGGGTCTGACACTACCGACACATCGAACATCCGGGTTATCTTCTTCACACGTCGGACAAGCATGTTATCCGACCGCTTTTCATAAGACACATTGTTTTTTTCATCGGTGATGTAGGCGAACGAAGAGCCGAAGAGGTCGCCACGCTTCACCATTTCCTGCACGTATTGCCCCTCAATGGTAGCGGGAGCTTCAAACCGGTACTTTACACCGTGCCCGTCAACGGACAAGGATAAAGAGCCCGCACCGTTGAAACTGCGTGCAAGCATCCGTTCCCTGTTGTGCTCACAGAGGGCTTTGATGTCGCAACTACGGAGCAACTCATCCGTGATTGCGCCGCTTTCGATAATCTCGATAAAAAAACGCTTTTTTTGCGGGTCGAACATGACCCGGCTTTCTTGTCCGAAGACAACGGCGTAGCCCTCGATAGTCTTTTCATCGACCAACTTAGGGGCTGCGTCGCCGCCGAAACTTCTTATTTCCATCTTTTCCATAAGGGTAACTCTTTACCCTACTTGCGTAACCTGCAATTTGGGGGGCACTTATGATAATATTAACATATTTTATGGATGTGGGGATAATCATTAGGGTAGAATGGAGCTTTTACACCGACTGCCCCCCTGTTTTGACGACTACAATCCCTTGTCGTGACAGAGGCAAGCGTTCAAGCCGACAGACACAAGTGTTTGAGCCGTCAAAGGCTTGTGTCTGACAGGTCAGTGAATAAACAGCAAAAAAAATGAGAAGTAACCATTAAACAGACTACTTCTCATTTACTATCTATGCTTATAAATCAGGTTGATTATTCCGCATCTTCGAAATCAACCTCCTCTGTAAGCCATTTTAATATAGATGTCCGATACATAAGTTCTGGAATAGACAGGCCGGAATCTTCACGCAGATAAAAAAGTATATTATGTATGTATTTGCGGAGTTCCACCAACTCCTCTTGCAAGCCCCTTGCACTGAATTGTCGTACTCCTTGGGTGTTCCACTCTTTCTCTATCAAAATAATTCCCTTTTGCTTTTTATCGGTCATCATAGCCTACCTCCTTCCTGCAATGAGTGCAAATACATCCTGCCTTTCTCTGTAAATACCGTGATAGTGTTAGAGCCGGTACGCCCGTCGGAATGCGTGTAATGGTGCGTGCGCGTCTTTGTCAAGTCCTTACCGCAGTATTTTGCCGTAAGCATCCATTGCCCGCTCTGGCGGAACATCACGCCAATAGCCTTTAACTTTTTACAGAGAGCGGCCGCGCAAGTGAAACCAAGCTCTTTCGCTACCTGTGTCATCGTGTAGGTCAATGTAGATTGAAGAACATTGTCGGTGTACTCGGCTTTGGGGGCAAGCTGCTTGATTTCCCGCTGTTGTTTTTCCGTCTGACCCTCCAACATCTGAATACGTTGTTTGCTTGCCTCTACCCTCTGTTGCAATACCTGCATAGCGTGAAGTATAGCCTCATCATCATTGCTTACGGTAGTTACACCGATGGTGAGTAACTCTTTTATTCGGTCATTGCACCAAATCGCAAAGGCAGGGGATAGCCATCGGGCAAACTCTAATGCTACGTCTTCGTGCATCCAAGTACCGCCGCCATTATCTGGGCTTCCCTTACTAACTATCACTAAATCAGCAAAGGTAAGATTTCTAACCTTTGATAATTCCGATAGATAATCTTCTGTGGATTGGTTACTTAGCCAATGCTTGGCTGATTTACTGAAAGGCTTAGCCATCTGCGTGGCATTGACCATCACACTATCTCCTTTCTGAAAGGTGATAGGGCTTCCATTGTATTGGAAGATTTGATTTTCTTTCATTGTAAGCAGTTATGAAAGTTATAGGCGATAAAAAACGGTATCACCTTTCCCGCTGCTTACACACACAAATGCGGTCGGTGAAGCATTAACTTTCACCACGGGGGTATGATACCGAATATCTAAACCGAAAAGAGGTATAAAAATACCGCTTAACGGATTGTTAGCGGTTCTTGCGTTCCGCATTTGATGTATGTAAGCAGCGCAAACATACGGCATTTTTTCAAATCCTCCAAAATTTTGCGAGTTTTTATTTATTTTCTTGATTTTATTTTGCTATTCAAATGAAAAGCATTATATTTGTAATGTCAAAAGGAAATAATATGAAGTACAGCGAACTACACCGAAAATTAAAGAAAGCCGGTTGTTACCCGACGGGGGCAAGTATTGCGGGGCATCCCGAATGGTTCAGCCCTCGAACAGGGAAATACTTTCCCACGAGCCATCATGAGAAGCAAGAGGTAGCACCGAGCACATTGAAGAAAATTTATCGAGATGCGGGACTGTAAAAAGTCCTGCATTAAAACCAAGAAACAGAAGATATGAAGACATTACATGCACACATCGAAAGCAACGGACAGGGGTTATACTCCATTTACGTGGAAGAGGATTTGCCTTTCGGCGTTATGGGTGACGGATATACGGTAGAAGAAGCCAAAGAGGATTTTTTAGCCGTATATCAAGGCATGAGAGAGGCTCACAAGGCACGCACAGGTGAGGATGTGGATTTTGAATTTCTCTTTGTTATGGATACCTCTGCTTTTTTACAAAAATACAAGAACGTCCTGTCATTGGCAGGATTATCTAAACTTACAGGTATAAATAAGGCACAGCTCTCGCAGTATGCGTGTGGTACAAGGCATCCATCACCCAAGACGAAAGAGAAGATAAAGAAAGCTGTCGCCGACTTGGGCCAAGAATTGAGCCGTGCGTTCGCTTAACCTTTTGACAATTTAAGTGTATGGCTCTACCCCTTCACGTTTCGGCGCGGAGGGGTCTTTTTATCCTTTTATCTTGGCACTCGTAATCGGCGCCACGTTACAGCTTATCATCGGAATGTCTCCACCATCTACCGGCGGCAAACCTTTCTTCATCCGCTGTTCGTTGACGGTGTTCAACCCCCATTGTATGCTCTTCTCCGTCATGGTAGCCATACTCATGATGTCCGTTTGGTAGAATGATTCCAAATCGAACTCCATGCGGTACTTGTTTGCCACGCTTTGAGGAATTAGCTTCACGAACAACTCGTTCTGTATTTGGCGCAAAAGAGGCTGTAACGTGTCTGTCATAAATTGCACCTGACTCATCTCGCTGGCTTTGTAGTTGTTGCTTTGCCCGGCGAACGCCTTATCGGGGTGTACGCCGTAGAAGCGGCATATATCAAGCACGCCGAAACGTTTCTCGTCCATCAATTGAATATCCGCCGGAGACATGGAAAGCTGGTTGAACCGCATGGCATCAGGCACGGAGAATATGCGCTTGCCCGATTGCAACTCTTTCTCCACCCTGTCGCTTACGGTCTTCAATTGTTCGTCCTGCACCTCACCAAAGCCTTTTACCGTGCTGTTGTCGCCCGATATGAACCCCGAATAGGTACTTCCCGGTTGGAACGAATCCAGACTCTTTGCATCGGCGGAGGAAGCCACGGACATGATAGTAGCCGCATATCGGATGGTACTCACTCCCGTATAGCCACCGTCCAAGCTCATGTTTCGCAGGTGGATGATTTCCTCACTCTCCAATGTTTTATAGATGTTGTTTACAGCATCATTCACCATGTAGATGTCAAGCATCTTGTCGTAAGAAACACTGTACGGGGATAGCAGCGTTAAACTGTGTATCTCCCCTTGCCGGTATTCAGGGTAAATGTAAGCATTACCCATGTTTACCATCTGGATAACCGCGTTTCTCATCGTCTCGTATGCTGTTTGCCGCCTGTTCGGGCAAACGGTAAGCAGGTAGTTCAGATGTGATTCCTCATCGACCGCAAAGTAGCCGCCACGCTTGCGCTTCAACTGAAGCGGCAAAGACGCTATACTTCCGCTTAGTATGGAAGTACAACGGTACACGGTGGCAAGCCTCATCGCTTGTTCAGGACTTGTTACACTCACTTTCGGAACGTCTATGTTCCGTACTTGGATGTCGGAAGCGACTACGCTTTCAAAGTAGCCCCTCTCTTTAGGCTGTTCCGCCCCTTTCTTTTTCCAAAATCTTATGTTCATCGTTCGTAGTTATTAAACAGATAAAAATTCATCAGTGTAGTTATCACCCCGTCTATCTTTTCCCTCTGGCTTCGCTTGATAGGCTTCTTGTTCTCCAGCCTGTCCTCATCCATCACCGCGTTTCCGAAGCAATACCAGTTGATTGGATTATGGTTAAATGATGCTTTTCCCGTCCTTGCGGCAAGCTCGAACGACTCAACGGGTGAGGTGAATGTCCCGTAGGTCTGCTTCACGGGGACAAGGACGTTTTTTGCGCCTGATGCGGCCATGATGTTGACAAATTCCAAACTTTTGTATGGGTCATATCCGATACTCAATATTCGGAGGTGCTTGTTTCGCTCCAATATGTCACCGGCTATATAGCGGTAGTCTATCACCTCGCCGGGAACAAGGGTCAAATATCCTTGTTCCGCCCACTTTTGATATAATTCCCTGTTCGGGTGTTCGGCTAATGCCTTTTCGGGGAAATAATAATCAATATGCGTATGGAAAGAACGCAACAATTCGCTGTACACGGTATAAGCCACGGCGGAGAAGTCATCACGAACGGAAAGGTCGACGGATACCATCGTATCAGGACGGTTATGCGCCTTTGTCAAATCTACGTCCTTGCAAAACTGCTCGATTTCCGAAGCTGTGAACCATGCCGTGGCGGAGTTTTGCACAAAGATGTTAAGCAACTTTGTGCGGAAAGTCATCATATCGTCCGCCGTCATGAGCGCCTTCTCGTACTCCATCGCATAATAGTCGGATTGCACGGTAATGCCTAAATGCGGCTGTACTTTAGCCCATGTGTGCGGGTCATCTTCCGCATCGTCCACATCCGGCTCGAAAATATGGGCAAAGATACTGTCATTCTCCCGCTCTCCACGCAGCACGGCCTTGTATGAGTTGAGCATATCGACAAACGGGCTTTCCAGCTTATCCGAGGCGGTGGTAATAACAACGGTTAAGGGATTGACCCGTGCACCCATCGAGGAGGTAAGTACATTCTTTAACTCCGCACTTGTTGCCTGTGAATACTCATCAACGATTACCATACTGGCATTCAGACCGTCCAGTTTATCCGGGTTGGACGCCAAGCATCGGGCAAAGGATGTGCGCCCCTTGCGTTTGTTGAATACCTGCTCACGGTTAATCTTGAAGTGCCTTAGCTTCCGGTCAAGGCTTTTCAGGATATTCTTAATCTCCCCGAAACATACCTGCGCTTGGTCGTAGCTGTTGGCAGCCACGTATGATTGCGCATTGGAATCGCCGAACAGCAAGTCATATATCGCCAATGAAGCTACGGATGTGGTTTTAGAATACTTACGAGGCACGAATAAAAGGGCGTCACGGCAAAGACGCTTTTCTTCCGACCGATAAAAGCCTAATATGTTGGCGAATTGGAATACTTGTATAGGTGTTAACTTGTATCTTGTCCGACCCTTTAGCCCGGAGAATTTCAGATATTCATAAAATACGATAAACTTCTTCACTTCCTCCGGCTTGAAAATGTAAGCGTCAAGCAGGCGGAAGAAACGGAGTATAGAAAGGAGTTCGTAGAGGTTGTGGTCGTCCGGATGGTCAATGACCGAACGCAGATACACGTTCAGCCTCGGGTCGGCATTATCCAGCCCGTAAGCCTCAACATCGACCTGCATAAGCCGATTGGCTGTATCTTCTTTAAGCCTTATCAGGTCGCTTCTTTCCAGCATCATCCACCAACTTTACAAGGTTATCCACTTCGTCATCATCCGAGCCCGCTTCGATGGTGGCACGGGTAAGGCGTAATTCTCTCAACGCCTTGCGTGTCTGCTCCGCCATGTCAAGCATCACTTCGTATTCGGGATTGATGACTTTATACTCATTACCTTCACGGCTTACCCTCGTAGTGCATATATCCATGTCCTGAACAACGTCACGGGCTTTCAGGTACGCCATGTATGACCCCGCCGCCAATGAAATAGGGAAGTCCATCGCCTTTGAATACGTGCCCTGTTCTTTCATCGCTTTTCGAAGTCTTTGCTCTATGCTTTTGTAAGATTCCATACCAACACTTTTACTAAGCATGCGTAAATATTGGTTTGGGGGGCACTACCCCCACGGATGGAATTTTTATCGCGTATGTAAATGGGAGAGGGCGTGGGTTTAGAATAGCGGAGGGGGGCTTAAAAAAATCGCCCCCCCCTCCGTCTATCTCTTGCAACCTACAAATACTTATCAATGAAATCTTTTGTCTTGCTACGGTTACCCGCTTGCATCTTTTCTTTTGTGTAACTTCCCAATGCCTTGTGTATCTCCACGTGGCAGGAATGGCATACACTCATAAGGTTATCGTAAGTGTAGGTCAACACTTCCATCTGTCTGATTGTAGATACTGATTCAACCGGTACTATGTGGTGTACTTCTGTTGCAAGTGTGCTCCTCCCAGCTCTTTCGCACTGTTCGCATACAGGACTGTTCTTCAGCTTTTCTGTTCTTAGTGCTCTCCATCGGTGCGTATTAATAAGCCGGATGTACTTTGGATTCCTACTCATTGTTTACCGATTTTGCAGATGCTTTGCGTTTGTATGTTCGTTCAAACTCTACGTGCTTCTCTCCTTCCGATAATTCGTCAAACATGCGTTCCACTTCATAGGGCAACGGTTCTACCTGTTGGTCGTTATCCTTGTCGGTTGCACGCAGAAAGCAGTGTACAAGGCTTTGGATAATTTCATAGACTGACTTAAAACCATACATACCTCTTATATATTCGAGTCGTCTATATGTTTCTGGAGTTACCCGGGAATATACTTTCCTTGTTCCTATTCTCTTTGCCATATTATAATTTCTGGATTTAGGGGTAATGTTCTCTTAATGTTTGGAAGTAGTACTGTAGCACCTTGCCGGCTTCTTGACTTCCATCTTTACTTTTGATGCCTTAATTTTTTACTAAGCGCTTGGTTTATAGGTTTTTGGATTAATAAACGTTGTATCTCCTCTCTCATGTCTTTTATTGTTTTTACTGGCAACAAATACAAGAAAAATATTCCTTAAATCGGAAACAATGATATAAAAAATATTCCGCCATCTATATGATTACCTAATTTTCAAAAGAAAATAAGATTACGGGGTTATCCCTAATATTTCTTCCCATGCTTGTATTTACGCAAGGAGTTATACTTCATCTTCATTTTCACATATTTCGTAAGGTCAACGTCCATATTTTCAGCTATTGAGAACAGCAATGCAATAGCGTCTTTGATTGTCTCCATGAACGGGTATCCTTGGTATGGCGACAAAGAAATCGCAGCACAAACTTGAAAGCATTGTTCGGTGAATGTTCCCGGGCGAATGCTTCTCTTTTCCATTTGCGACAAATCAACTGCTTTCAATCCTGCGAAGTACAACAAGCGGATAACCACATCGGCAAGCTCTTCTTCCACACTTCCCTTGATGTATTTCGCAAAGTTCATCTGAAACAATGTCTTTTTTGCTTCTGGTGGGGTCGCACTTTATTTCCGGCTCAGTTCCTACTGTAAACGCAGTATGGATGTTCACAATGTCCTGCTCCAATGGCAGGGCAATGCGGTTAGGTTCTACCTTTTTCGTCTTTTTGGGAATCGCCCGGCGCTGACCATCCTCGCTCCAAACCTCTTTTTCATCCTCAATCGTTATCTCAATTTGAGGATATTTCTTCTTGTCTGTGATTATCTCATGTAAATTAGGGTTCCAGTCGTTGTACAACGCTTCCCTGTCAGGGTGAGGTGTCCTGCGCCCTTTCTTGAGGTATTCAATCTTTTTATTGATGTCCTCAATTGCAAGAATGTCTTCTATTGTCTTCGGTGTTGCCATATTACTTGTTATTTTGTATTCTCCATTCGCGATATGATTCGAGCCATTTGTCTGTTACATTTAACCTGACTTCATCCTTTTTGTCTTCTGATTTGACACAATCAGGGC